>JAYVMJ010000368.1:0-4377 GCA_043759025.1 Verrucomicrobiota bacterium
GCGGGGATATGCTGCCCAAGCTGCGCCAAATCGATTCGTGGCGGAAGGACCGAAAGCTCGATTTTCGCCTGGAAGTTGACGGAGGAATTGATCTGGCAAACGCCCGTGAATGTCACGCCGCAGGGGCAGACACGTTTGTCGCCGGAACCTCATTTTTCCGGGCGACGGACCAAGCAGGTTTCGTGAAAGCGATCGCTGAAATGACCTGACCTGAGCGATGGAGTTGGCGCACGGCAGTTACGTTATTTCCGACCGAGTCGAGCGCTTGGATGTCGAGGCCATCCACTCTTACCTAACGCGTTCTTATTGGTCGGAAGGAATTCCTCTTGAAACGGTAAAACGCGCCGTTGCCGCGTCGCTTTGTGTCGGCGTCTATACTTCCGACGGTAAACAGGTCGGATTGGTTCGTGTGATTTCGGACTTCGCGACGTTCGCTTATCTCTGCGAGGTCTACGTACTGGAGGATCATCGACGTTTGGGTCTGGCAAAGACGATGCTCTCATTTGTTCGCGGGCACTCGAAACTCCAGGGCTTGCGCAGTTGGAACTTACGCACGCGAGATGCCCACAAGCTCTACGAAACGCTCGGATTCAAAGCCGTGGACAATCCGGAAAGCTACATGGTGTTCCGATTTCCCGATGTTTATCGCCCGGGATCACCCACGAAAACGAAATAATCAACGGGATTGCCCGAGCGCTATCTCGGCCGCTTTTTGATAATTTCGCCGGAAGGTGCCCGCCAGTTCGTTGGCGAGACGGATCTCATCCACTTTGTTTTTTGAACCGAGCGCTTGTTTGATCTCTTTTCCGGCGCGGTCGTAACTCACAGCAGTCATGTCCTGCAACACTGCGAGCGCAGCCTTCCGATTTTCGCTGGTGACCGACGGCAAATTAATGGTGCGCCACGCATCGGTGAGATCCTCGTGGGTGTCCTGACACATCACCCGAATGATAAATGCCATCTCCCGAAAAAGACTGCCCGTCCACGCCTCCCGATAAACGAGTTGGTCGGCCTCGTCATAAGGCCTCGCATCGGGATCACTCCGAAACCCATCCCATTCGCGGTGCGAATAAAAATCACGTCTGACCGGAATGCGTCGCAGCGCATATCGATCAGGGCCACCGGGAGTGCCCACCTTGAAATTCCACAATTTTTGCCCATTCATCGAGAGCACAAATTCCATAAACGCCGTCGCCACTTCCTTGTGCGAAGCGCCCCGCAACAAACCGATCGGATCGACCGAATACACCGTTCCACCAACCGGCGCGACATAGCCCAATCGATTGGAAGTATTTCGTCGTTCTGCCGACTCGACCTGCGTCCGGCCATAAAAATCGATGCACATGCCAACCGCACAATTACCCGCGGCAACATCGATCGGCGGCTTCTGGGACGTATCCGTAAAATATCGCGCGTTCGCCCCGATCAGTTGAAGAATTTGCAGGCCGTGGTCCCAACCCTCCCGCACGGCATTTTTTTCGAGCGCGGGGATGGTGTCGTCTGTTTTGTTGGAGTGCAACTCACGCAAACGGCGCTGCATCTGTTGTTGAATCACATTTTCAAACGCCTCCGCGATCGAACCGCTCTTGGTCGGATCGCATAAGGCCACTTCCCCAAAGTAGCGGAATGACGTAATATCGTCCCACTGTTTCGGCGGCGCCTCGACTCCGAGATGTTTTAAGGCGTCCCGGTTGTAGATGATGCCAAAAGAGCTCAACACGCATCCGAACCATCGGTTTTGTTTGTCGCGGTACTCCTCACCCGTGTACTCCTGCGGAATAACATCGTCCGCAAACCAGTCGGGATGGCGCGCCGGAAGATCGCTCGCGACAAATCGTCCGGCACTGGCCTGCCTGGCGAAATCGTAGGTGCCGCCGCCAAAAAAAACATCGATTCCGCAGCCGACATCCGAAGCCATGAACGCCGCGCGCGCATCTTTCACCACTTCCGGCGCGTCGGCGGGCAAATGACCATTTTGCGACCCGGATTGAATCTCCGCGCTCCACTGCTTGTGCAAGGTATTCGTCCAATAATTTCTGAAAGCCGTGATGTATTCGCTTTCGAGAAAGCGCGCGATCTCGCTCGTGCCGCCCAATACCCGCCAATCAACCGCGACGGTTTTCCCGGTCTTGGCTTTGTACCATTTGGCAAACCCTCGGGAATATTCATGGCGGATGGCCTCGTTGTGAGGCGTCACGACCACCACTGTCTCGTCGGCATTGGCGACCGACACATGCTTGGGTCGCAGCAGGAACGGCACCGCAACCACCGCGACCAAGGCCAATACGAGAATAGCGCGCTTCATCATGGGATGAGATGCGTCTGGGGCCCCATTCAGTTAGGCCGTCAGCACGACCACATCTTCCGGCAAAACCGCCGCAAAAAGTTCCCCGCGGTCGGACCCGTCAACGAAGCGCGGATTGCGCTCGAAAATTTTTAAACGCGTACCGTTGTCCGTGATAAATTCGTACTGGGCAACTTCTCCAAGATAAATGGACTCACCAATGCGTCCTTTGACCGTGTTCCGGCCCGCGGGATCGTGACGCAACTCCCAGCATTCCGGGCGGATCGAAACCGTCACCGTCGAACCCACCCCGGGAGAAACACTCGGATCACCAAAGACGCCATCGAAGTTCCCGACCGCTGTTTCCACGGTCACTTGGTCGCCTGTTCGCTTCAGGATCTTTCCGGAGAGGAAATCAACCTCGCCAATGAAATTGGCGACGGTTTTCCGCTTCGGCCGCTTGTAAACCTCACGCGGCGTGCCCACCTGAAGAATATGCCCGCTTTCCAAAATCGCCATGCGATCGGCAATCGAGAGCGCCTCCTTTTGGTCGTGGGTCACGTAAACAGTCGTCAGCTTGAACTCCTTGCAAACCCGGCGAATTTCCGTGCGCATTTCGAGCCGCAGCTTGGCGTCGAGATTTGAAAGCGGTTCATCCAACAACAGGCATCGTGGCCGGACCACGAGCGCACGCGCGAGCGCAACACGCTGCTGTTGACCACCCGAAAGCTGGTTGGGTTTTCGCTCCGCATATTGATCCATGCGCACTGACTCGAGCGCTTCGCCAACGCGTTGTTTGATTTCCGCTCGCGGCACTTTTCGTTCCTCCAGGCCGAAAGCGACATTTCCCGCCACGGTCATATGCGGCCACAACGCATAACTCTGAAACATCATTCCAGTGTTTCGTTTGTGCGGTTCGAGTCGGGTTACATCTTCGTCTCCGAACAGGATCGTGCCTTTTTCTGGAATATAGAAACCGGCGATACTGCGCAGCAAAGTGGTTTTCCCGCAGCCGCTCGGACCCAGCAAAAAGAAAAGCTCCCCGGGATTGATGGCCAGGTCGAGCCCATGAAGGGCCACGACATCACCGAATTGTTTCGTCAGTTGCTTGACCTGAATGGAAATCATCTGGGAGGCACAAGCCCTTGCCGAGGCAACCGCGCTGGCTCGCTAAGTCAAAAAAATAAACCCCTTCCCCATGGTTGTAACAGTTTGCGTTGCGGGAAAATTCGCGCCTTTCATTTCCCATGCCGTCCCCTAAAGGCCCGCCCGAATTGAAGCACCTGGATCATGTGTTGGTGTCACCCCGGGCCATCAAACGCCGGATCGGCGCGCTGGCCGAACAGCTTAACCGCGACTACGCCAATAAAGACATGATGGTGGTGGCCATCGTCAACGGCGCGTTGATTTTCACCGCCGATCTTTTGCGCTCTCTGCGTACCCCACTCCGCTTGGACTGCCTCCGGGCGTCTAGCTATCACGCAGGCACCAAGGCCGTCGGCGAGCCCCGCATTGTCGATCAAATGAAGCTCGATGTGCGGGGTCATAACGTCCTGCTCGTCGACGATATTCTGGACACCGGCAAAACCCTCGCGGCCGTCGCCGGCATGATCCACGCCAAAGGTGCAGCGAGGGTGAAAACGTGCGTATTGCTCGACAAAAAAGCCCGCCGCGCGGTGCCGTTTGAGGCGGATTACGTGGGATTTGATATCCCAGACGAATTCGTGGTCGGCTACGGTCTGGACTTCAACGAACGTTACCGAAACCTGCCCTGCATCGGCGTTCTGAAACCAAAATATTATGCTGGCAACTAACCCAGCCTGGCGGAGAGGCGGGGGATTCGAACCCGTTCGCCGCACCCGAGCTAAGCCGCCAAATTAGCACGGACTTAGTTGATAATTAGTATTTTCGAACAAGAAAATGAGAGCAGAAAATTGTAGCGAGATGAAGCCAAAACATAATTTTGGGCAACCTTTGGACAACTTCAGTACATTCGTTAATTTATGAATCGTCGAGTGTGGCGATTTGTTTCGTGTTAAACGTGACGTCCTAGAGCCGACTGCCTTCACTTCGGAGCGGCTAGCCATTGAGGC
>JAYVMJ010000369.1:0-4338 GCA_043759025.1 Verrucomicrobiota bacterium
CTCCCTGGCGTGGGCAATCCGCCCATCTCCGGCAGCGAAGTGGTGGTGCAATACGATGCGTATTTATTGACCGGAAAGAAAGTAGACAGCACTCGCGACCGCGGCACGCCCGACGTATTTCGGGTGGGCACCGATCGCGTCATAAAGGGTCTGGACGAAGCGGTGGGTGCGATGAAGCGGGGCGAAAAACGCACCCTGATCATTCCTTGGTGGCTGGCGTATGGCGAAAGTGGCAAGGGCACTATCCCGCCCCGCGCCACGTTGGTGTACGAAGTTGAGCTGGTCGATATTCGCTGAGCCACCCCACGCTTGTCTTTGCGGGGAAAGTGGGAAATACAAACCCGTGCCCCCGCCCCGGTTGAGCCAGCTACCGCCCCGCATTTGCGTGCCCACGCAGGCGATTGCTGCGATCTGACTGGCGACCCTGCATGCGAAATCCACGTACCATTTTTTCGCAATTGCTGCGCATGGCGCTGCTGCTGGTGCTCCCGCTGGTTGCTTTCATCGGCTACGGAATTCTTCAGCAATTCCATGACGACCAGCACGATTCATTGGCTAATCTGGACATGCTCCGGAAATTTGCCGACCGCCAGATTCACCTTTGCCTCGACGACACCCGGCTTCGGCTGGAGCGGCTCTCCCGCCAACTCGCCGATCCCAAAAAGAGCCGGGAGAGCATCCAGCAACTACTAAACGAATTTTCCGCGCTCAGTCCGGACTACACAGCCGTGGCCCTCATGGACGCACAAGGCATCGTCACTTCCTCCGTTTCCACGCCGCTGGCGAAGGCAACAGAGTCGAAAGAAGCGAACGATTTGTTTCACGAAGCGGCCAAAGCGAAGACATTCTATGTGAGCAGACCATTTATGGGTCCGCTGACCGGCCGTTGGGTTGCACTGATTGCCTATCCGGTCTTTGACGAGAACAGCCGAAGGATGAGCACGCTGTTCCTCGCGCTCGATCTGGTCCAGACATCCCGATTGCTGGCCTACGATTTGTCCGAGAGTTACACGCAACTTGCGGTCTTGGACGATCAGGGGACGATTGTCATGCGCTCCTTCGAACCCGAAAAATACCTCGGCAAAAGCTCGCCCCATTTAAGCCAACTGGTCGCGATCGTCGCGCATGCCGGCGGCGGAAATGGAGAAGTCAGAGGCTCGGATGGGATCAAACGCACGTTCATGGCCGCGCCGCTCGCGGGTACGCCGTGGATTGTGGCGGCATCCATGCCAAGTAGCTTAGTCTATCAGGACGCCTGGCGTAATTTGTGGCGCGCCCTCGGTTTGGTCGCCATTGCTCTGGCCTTGGTAATCGGCTTGCTCTTGCGCCGGGCGGCCGCCCTGTCCCGTCCGCTGACCGCGCTCGCCGCCGCCGCCCGTGCGCAATCCGCTGGACGCGACCACGCTCCCGCCCCGGAAACCGGGTCCGCGGAAATCGCCGAGACCGCGCACGCCTTTAATGAGATGGTGGCACTCAGCCGTCGCGCGGCGGAGTCGCTGACGGATAGTGAAAGCCGGTATCGCATGGTCATCGATCAAACCGGCCAGATGATTTACGACCTTGATGTACCCAGCGGTCGCGTCGCGTGGTTCGGATCCACGGCCATTGCCCGGATCGTCGGCTGCACTCCGGCGGACATGAACGAGGGAGGAATTCCCGGGTGGGTTGAAAAGCTCCATCCCGACGACCGGGCGACCGCCGAGGCGAGACTGAAACACTGCCTGACGACCGGAGGGCCTTGTCATGCGGAATATCGGATGCGCCATCGCGATGGCGCTTACCGGACGATCGAGGAACAGGGCGTCGTGTTGCGAGATGAACACGGCAAGTTGACGCGAATGCTTGGGTGCATGAGCGATGTCACCGCGAGAAAACAAACGCAGGTCGCGCTGGTCCGCGAGCGCGCCCTTCTCCGGCAAATTATCGACCTCGTGCCCCACTTCATTTTTGCGAAGGATATTTCGGGGAAATTCGTCCTGGCGAACCAGCCGGTGGCTACGGCCTACGGCACCAGTTTGGAAAATCTGATTGGCAAGTCGGACGCGGATTTTTTACCCGCCAAACATGAGGTGAACCATTTCCTCGCAGACGACCTTGAGGTTATCCGTCTGGGCAAACCAAAGAGCATCCGCGAGGAAACGATCACCGACGCGGCCGGCAACATCCGCCATCTTTCCACCATTAAAATTCCGTTTCGTTTCAGCGATTCGGAAATACCGGCTGTCCTCGGCGTGTCCGTGGACATCACCGAGCTCAAGAAAGCCGACCACGAACGCCAGCAGATCGAGCGGAAACTACTGGAAACCCAAAAGCTGGAAAGTCTCGGCGTTCTCGCGGGCGGCATCGCCCACGATTTCAACAATCTGCTGACCGGCATCCTCGGAAATGCCAGCCTCGCCCGGATGGACTTGTCGGATACCTCCCCGTTGATGCCGGTCCTCGAGCAAATCGAATCCGCCACCCATCGCGCCGCCGACCTGTGCAAGCAAATGCTCGCGTACTCGGGCAAAGGCCGGTTCGTCGTCCAACACCTGAACCTCAACCAGCTGGTCGAGGACACCACGCATCTGTTGAACATCTCCATCAACAAGAATTGCGTCCTTCACTTCAATCTCGCGCAAACGTTGCCCGCAATCGCCGTCGACGCCACGCAGATCCGGCAGATCATCATGAATCTGGTCATCAACGCTTCGGAAGCCATTGGGACACGGAGCGGGGTGATTGCAGTTTCCACAGGGGTCGCGCGAGTCGACCACGACTACATCGCCACGCTTCTGCATCCGGGCGGAATCACGCCGGGTGACTATGTATTCCTGGAAGTCAGTGACAACGGCGCCGGTATGAATTCGTCGACGCTCGCGAAAATCTTCGATCCGTTTTTCACCACGAAATTTACCGGCCGCGGGCTCGGTCTGGCGGCGGTACTCGGCATCATCCGCGGGCACAAAGGTGCCTTGAAGGTTTATAGCGAGTTGGGCCGCGGCACGACTTTCAAAATCCTTCTCCCCTGCAGCGACGCGACGGCGGAAAGCATGCTTTCCACTCCACCGATGGCGGAGCCGGCTTGGCGCGGCCAAGGCACGATGTTGGTCGTGGACGACGAGGAAACGGTCCGGACCGTCACCGCCCGCATTCTTGAAACCCTCGGCTTCACCGTGGTGCTCGCATCAGACGGCCGGGAAGCGCTCGAGATTTATCGCCGCGAACCCTCACGATTTACGATTGTCCTGCTCGACCTGACCATGCCGCACATGGATGGCGAAGAAACATTCCGCCAATTGCGGCACCTGAATCCCGGCGTGCGCGTGGTGTTGATGAGCGGGTTCAATCAGCAGGAGGCTGTCAGCCGGTTCACCGGGAAGGGGCTCGCCGGATTCGTGCAAAAACCGTTCGAGGTGGGCAGTATCATGACGGCGGTTCGCGAGGCCTTTTTCCAATCGTAACGAGCGGAGTGCGCGCGACAATTAAAGCCCGAGCAGACTGCCATTGCGTTTGAGCCAGCGTTCCGCGTCGGACCACCACGGGCAAACCAGCGCAACCTCCGACCAGAAACGTTCAGAGTGATTCATTTCACGCAGATGCATCAGCTCGTGATAGATGATGTAATCGCGCACTGAGTCGGGAGTCTGGACCAGACGCCAATTCAAAGAAATCGTTCCGCCCGCCGAGCAGGAACCCCATCGCGAACGCTGATTACGCACGGTGACCTGCTTCACGTTGGCATTGGTTTCGGAAGCCAGTTCCCAGGTGCGCGCCGGCAACTCCACTTTCCCACGTCGCAGAAAATGCGCCTCAAGCGTGGGCCGCAAATCGCCCTGCAAAGCCGGGACGCGAAATACATCCGACGCCAGACAAACCGTGGGACGCGCGCCATCGCTCGCCGGCCGAACCTCGGTCATTTCCCCGCGCCATAAAACATGCGTTCCGAGCGTCCAGATAACCGCTCCGCGAGGTTTGGAGGCCTGGCGATTGCGCGCACGTTCCAGCCAATCCTGATGTTCCTCCACGAATCGCCGGGCTTCGCGCTCGGAACCGCGGCCCGGAATCGTGGCAATACCCACACCGTCCTTCCGCAGGGTCAGGCGATAATTGGTGGCACGAACGCTTCGAACAAAAACCACCCCGGCCTTCTCCGACGGGGGTTTCGTTTCAAAAAATTCGTGTTGTTCACCACTCACGTGATTTGGCTAAACTGACCGGAGCAACGAAGCCAGCCGCGAAATGTCTGCCCTGCGAAATCGGGTGCAATTGGAAGTGAAGTCAGCGACTGCGCAGGCCGGAGCCTGACGGGGAAAGATCGTTTGGGGATGAGGGGGTAAGTGACGAAGGAAGAGACAA
>JAYVMJ010000370.1:0-2468 GCA_043759025.1 Verrucomicrobiota bacterium
GTCGTCAGCAGTTCAGTATTATAGGACTGCATCACCAGATCGATCGCCTTGTCCCGGCCGATCTTCTCGGTGATTTTCTTCATCAGGGCTTTCTTATCCATAAATGAGGGGGTTGAAGAAATCCCAATTTCCTCCGGCTCTCCGATTTTGGCAAGTTCAGGTTTCCGGCTAAAAAAGTTCGCCCTGTTTGGCGCCGTAACGCTTTTGGGCTTCCGTCAGGCTCGATTTCATTTCGAGCGACTCAAGCAAGGCAAAGAGCTTTGCTTGTTCCGCATTGCTGCCGGTGACGATCACCGGAACCGGTGATTCAGTCCGCAGAGTCGTCAGCTTCAGATTGAGTCGCAGCGCCGGCGCCTGCTGCGCGACGACCTCGCGAAATCGCTCGGGCTTCAATTCCGCCGCATGCGTGATGATACCTTCAAGCGTTTGGTACTCGCTGAACCATTTCACCGCCGTTTTTGGCCCCACTCCGCTGATCCCGAAAATATTATCCGAGGTATCACCGATCAGCGCGAGATACTCGGCAATTCGAGCTGGCGGCACGCCAAATTTTTCCTGCACCCCTGCGATGTCGAGCACCCGCCAACCCAGCTTGGGATTGGCCGTCGGTGGTGGCAGCAGGATTTTGATCCGATCGTCCACGCATTGCGCAAAGTCCTTGTCGGCACTCACGATTAACACGTCATGGCCCGCCGTCGCCAGCGCGCGCGCTTGGGCCGCGAGCAGATCGTCTGACTCGACCCCGTCCATTTCCACGCCGACCAATCCCATCGCGCGGGTCAACTCCTTGATCACCGGAAACTGTTTTTCGAGCGCCTCCGGCGTCTCCTTGCGCTGCGCCTTGTATTCGGGATGCAACGCCAACCGGTCCTGCGATCCGCCCAGATCGAAGAACACGACCATGACGTCCGGCTTCTCTTCATCCTGCAACCGCCAGATCGTCTTAACCCAGCCATGAAGCGCCCCCGTCGGAAATCCGTCCGCGCGGGTTAATTCCGGCATTCCATAAAATGCACGGAAGGCCAGATTGTATCCATCAAGCAGCAGCCACTTTGCCATGTCCGGTAGCGAAACGGAAACCGACCCGACGTAAACCTCTTTCCGGTTTCGTCCGGAAAAACCAGCGCTACGATGAGCTGGTTAAAGTGGAGTCGGGACGTACCGATGATAACAAGCGAGTAGACTTTACGACCTTGCAGCGTGCTCACCCGTGAAGTCTGCTCACCTCACTCTATGCCGAAGCGGCCCGACTCTTTCTGCGGCTTGCCTGTTACCTTGGAATTCCCCGGGCCGCGATGGTTGCTCGCGTTTATCGCATTAGCGGCGGCGTTTCCGACCACGCAGGCACAAATCCAACGGTTCGCCGCCGCGCCACCCGGTGTACTCGAAACAGGTGCACCACCTTTCGCAGTTTTCAGTTCCGATGCGCTAGGCTTAAGTTCGCCACCGACCGATTTGCACCAAATGCCTGACGGACGGCTCTTGCTCTACGCCTCCGGCCAAATTGTCCTGGGGGATGGGGTTCGTTGGGAGGTTTTTCACCAGGCACCCGAGGCCAAAATGTTGTCGATGACCGGGGTCGCCGTTGACCGCGCCGGGCAAATTTTCACCAGTTTCCGCGGCGGATTTTCCCAAATAAAATTTAGCGAAGATGGATTCTGGCGATCGACTCAAGTCGCTACTTGGCCGGCGACAGAAAACCCCAATCGGCCGGTGCCACGCAGCTTGATCGAGGTCGGCAACGAATGGTTTTGGCACAGTGGAAGTGGTTCGGTGATCGCCTGGCATCCGGGGGAAAATGCGCGTATCGCCGGTCGCGCGAACATGGTCGAAAACATCTTCCAGTTTCAAGGACAGCTCTATCTCAGCGAACGCACCGAAGGGGAACTCTACCGCCTAAACGGCGAGAAAATGGAGCTGATCGCAGACGTTCCCACGACTTCGGCCGACAACGCCGTCACCTGCGCGAAACCATACGATTCCGTCTCGATGCTTATCGGAACTTACGGCAACGGATTGCAGTTGTTCGATGGGCGCACGATGCATCCCTTTCGACAAACGGGTATTCTTGCCCGCGGCTTGCGGATCAACGATCTTTGCCAGACAGCGGGAGGCCTTTACGCGGCAGCCGTCGAAAATTACGGAATAGTATTCTTCGATCACGATGGAAAAATCGTCCAGGTTCTCGATCGCTCATTGGATCATCGGCTCTCGCGCATTAAGAAACTACTGGCGACACCGGGAGGACTCATCTGGGGATTGCTGGATGACGGTGTGCTGCGCGTGGAATTCCCCGCCCGCGTATCCAATTTCGAGCTCATCGTCGGCACCGGCGTAACCAATGCCCATCCATTCCGGTTCGACGGCGCGCTTTGGATCATGGCTGATGGCAAAATCAATCGGGGTACATACGATCAGGATGGCCGCTTGGAACAGCTGGTGTTGGACTCCCCGGCTCTCCGCTACGC
>JAYVMJ010000371.1:0-4067 GCA_043759025.1 Verrucomicrobiota bacterium
CGAAATGGCTCCGGCGCTCGATGACACGGCGAAAACTTTCACACCGAATGCGTTCATCCGCATCACGCCAGACAATATCGTAACGATCGTCGCGAAGAACCCGGAGATGGGTCAGGGCGTGAAAACGTCGCTGCCGATGATCGTCGTCGAGGAGCTGGGGGCGGATTTCTCCAAGGTTATAATCGAACAGGGCACGCTCGATTCCCAACTTGGACCACAGTTCGCCGGCGGAAGCATGTCCACCCCGATGAATTACGATTCGCTTCGCCGCGCGGGAGCGGTTGCGCGCACGCTGTTGGTCCAAGCCGCAGCCACGACGTGGGGGGTGCCGGTTGTTGAGTGTGAAGTCGAACATGGCTCCGTGATCCATCGCCCCAGCGGACGCCTGCTGACCTTCGGAGAGCTGGCCGGTAAGGCGGCGGCCCTGCCGCTTCCGGACGAAAAAACTGTCGAACTGAAAAGCCCCGGGAACTTCCGACTCCTGGGCTCGCGTATCGGCGGGATCGACAACCCGGCCATCGTGACCGGCAAACCGTTATTCGGCCTCGATCAGAAAATCGCCGGCATGGATTACGCGGTTTACGTAAAGTGTCCGGTCTTCGGCGGAAAAGTCACCAGCGCGAACCTCGACGAAATCAAAAAGCTGCCCGGGGTGCGCGATGTATTCATCGTCGAGGGAACGACCGACTATTTTGGATTAATGCCGGGAATCGCGATCGTCGCCGACTCAACCTGGTCGGCATTTAAGGCGCGGCGCGCGCTCAAAGCGGAATGGGCGGAAGGAGCCGCGGCCAACGACAGTTCTGCCAGTTATGAACAAGCCGCGGCCGAACTTGCCGCCAAACCGGGCGAGGTTCTGCAAAACGACGGCGACCTTGCCGCCGCTCTCGCCGGACCGGTGACGGTCCTGACCGCGCGTTATACGTATCCCTATCTCTATCACGCAACCCTTGAGCCGATGAATGCCACTGCCCGGCCGACCAGCGACGGCGGCATGGAAGTTTTTGCGCCAACCCAAACGCCAAGCGACGCACAGGAAATCGCGGCGAAAACCGTCGGCGTGCCCAAGGAAAAAATCAAAATACACTTCACCCGCAGCGGCGGCGCGTTCGGACGCCGGCTCTCGAACGATTACGTGGCGGAAGTCGCCGCCATCGCTGCCAAAACCGGCCGACCCGTCAAACTCACAACCATGCGCGAAGACGACGCCCAACATGGTCATTACCGGTCCACCGGGTGGCATCACCTCAAGGGTGCGGTCAACGCCAGCGGCGAACTCGTCGCGTGGCACAACCACTTCGTCACGGTTGGTCTGAACAGCACGAAGATAGTCGGGCGCGCAGCCGATATGAGCGCGGCGGAATTTCCCGGACGTTTCGTCCCGAATTATCGTTTCGAGCGATCGATTATTTCCACCAACGTCCCGACCAGCTGGCTCCGCGCACCGGGCAGCAACGCGCTCGCGTTCGTCTTTCAAAGTTTCATCGACGAGCTCGCCCATGCCGCCGGACAAGATCCATTGGCGTTCCGCCTCAACCTGCTCGGGCCGAATCGCAAAGTGCCGGGACCAAGTCAACATGACCGGCCCTACGATACCGAACGGATGAAAGGCGTACTGAAACTCGCCGCCGAAAAATCCGATTGGGGCGCGTCGCTTCCGCGCGGGTCGGGCCGTGGCATCGCTTTTCATTTCAGCCATCTTGGATACGTCGCAGAAGTCGCGGAAGTCAGCGTTTCACGGGACGGACAACTAAAAGTCCACCGCGTGACCGTAGCGGCAGACGTCGGTCCGATCATGAATCTAAGCGGCGCGGAAAACCAAGTACAGGGTTCCGTGATTGACGGTCTCAGTTCCGCGTGGCTGCAGGAAATCACCCTTGAGAAAGGCCGCGTCGCGCAGAGCAATTTCAACGACTATCCCTTGCTTCGGATCAATGATGCGCCAACGAAGATCGACGTGCATTTCATTCGCAGCGACAATCCGCCGACCGGTCTCGGCGAACCGGCCCTTCCGCCACTACCACCAGCGCTGTGCAACGCGATCTTCGCCGCCACCGGCCATCGCATCCGTGAATTACCCCTCAGCAAAACGAACCTGAGCTGGACGTAGCCAAACGATCTTAGCCGGATCTATTCAATCGAAAGCTTCCACCGCCGTAAAAAGTGGAGGCGCGGCAGGTCCCGCCGGTTATCCCTTTCACGACGGATGCTCAGACATCCTGATCCCGCATTCGTCGGATCGTGCCACCAGTCATTCGCACGTCGGATAAAATTATCGATGGTGGGTTCAGGAATGTTTCGCCCCGACCAAACAAAACGCACTCAAACCAGACTGAAGATGTCTCGCGAAGGAGCCGAAGGGAACGAAGAAATTCGAGTTCACCGGCCTTCGTAAACTTCGCATTCTTCGCGAGACGATTTCTGTTTCAAGCTCGTTTCCCCTCTCTCGAACCTTGCACGGGCCGAGGACCAGGATGTCGATGCTACAGGTTTCCCGGAATTCGACTGCATCAGCTACGGCTTAGCGGTTGGCTTCTTCCTTGAAGTTTCTCATGTCGATCACGAGGTCATATTTGTCCGGTTCAGGTGGACGACGACCCAGAATAACCGTCGGATGGGTTCCCTTTGGAGGCTTGATGGGGTAACGCTCGTGCAAGACCGCTTTAAACATTTCCCGCGGCGCCCAATCCGAGTCGCTCACAATTGCGCCGAATTCATCCGCATAAATCCGCTTTGTGGCCCGATCGTCGATCGTGGGCGTAATAATATAAATTTTTTCCGTCTTCGGAAAACTCGCCCGCATGACCGGGGTACGCATCGCGTCCAATTCATAGCCGTGTGGCACCGCAATCAGCGCATGGGGATAATAGCGAGCGGATGCCACCGCGAGCAACGCAAGCACGAGCAATGCGCCATGATGTTGACCCGGCCTGATTTTTTCCGCGGCCAAAAGACTGCGCAGCGCAAAAACCAATAAGACCAGGACTAGGCCGGAAAGAGCGAAGAGCGTGCGATAGCCGATTGCCCGCTCGGCAGCCGCGAGACTGACGAAGTGCGCCAGGAACGGCAGGATCAGGGCACAAAATAATATCCTCCGCTTCGCCGTCCTGCCTGTCCGCTTTATCTCGGCCCAGCATCCCCAAATGATGACAAGCACGACGACGCTGACCGCCGACCAGAAAATCCACGCTCCGTAGTTAAAATCATCGCGAAGGGCGAATAACCCGAGCGCGTTGGGCAACGGTTTCGTGAAAAACCAAATCAACTTCGTGAACAGATTCATTTCCAGCTGCATCCGGGCCGAGGCGTGAAACACACCGTTGGCGAAAAGCGCCCCCACCAGCAGATAGGCGCCCATGAGTCCAACGAACAACGCCGACGAATGAATGAGACTCCACCGCAGGTCGCTCGAGGAGCCGCGCGAGACGCGAACGAGCAACACGGCGGCAAACGGAACGACGGCAAACAAGGCGTTCGATTGATACAAGAGAGCCGCGAGGGCATAAATCATCGCGCCACCCGCCATCGCGATTAGACGTTTTAATCCGCCGCGCTCAAGCTCCGTCTCGATGGCCGAAAACCCCGCCAACGACAAAAGCAATGCCACCGCGTGTGGCCACGCGATCGCCCAACTCGTGATCACCTGAGCCCCCGGGAGCAGCGTCACGCCCAATCCGATTGCCGCCGCTTCGATTTCCGACCAGCCCGAGTGATAAAGCTGCCGCCAGAGTGCGAGACCGATCAACGTAAAAAGCATCACGCAAGCAAATCGGGGCATCCACAACCGATCGATGTCATCAATCTTGGCCAACGAGGTTTCCAACAACGCGCCATAAAGTGGCCGTCCATGCGAGGCGGTGAATCGAACGAGCTTGCCCGGCTCCTCTCGGGCTTCGCGCATGTTTGCGTAGTCGTCGCGGACACCAAATTCGCTAAACGTGGTTTGCCAATAAACCATCATCGGGGCGAACAGCAGGATAATAAAGCAAATGCGGGTACGAATCATCAGAGGGTCAATTCTTGCTGCTCCGGGTGTGGCTGAATCCCCAGAAAGCGTCCATAACGTT
>JAYVMJ010000372.1:0-17240 GCA_043759025.1 Verrucomicrobiota bacterium
CCCCATCCGGCTTTTATCTCACCTAACGGTGGACTGAATAGGACCATGAATCGCGGCGCATCCGTCTGATTTTCGTGCGGTTCGTGTGTTTCGTGGGCAAGTCTTCTGCATGGATCCGGCTCAGACATCCTGATCCCAGCCCGTGCAAGGTTGGAGAAAGGGAAACGAGCTGAACTTGAAGCAGAAATTGTCTCGCGAAGGATGGGAAGTTTACGAAGTCCAGTGAGCTCGGATTCCTTCGCCCCTTCGCCAGGCATCTTCAGTCCGGTGTGAGTCAGGTTTTTTGGTCAGGCGAAAAATATTCCTGACCCCAGCACCCGGAATTTTTAGCCGGCACGCGAATGACCTGCGGCACGATCCAGCGAATGCGGGATCAGGAAACAGCCTGCCCAAACCAAACATTTTAACGCGGAGTTCGCGGAGGACGCGGAGGGAAATCACGTTAAGCTCCGCGCCCCTCGCTTTGAATTCATTCTATCCGGGTTCGCGGGGGAGTTGAGCTCACTCTAATTCCTCGGGATCAGGAGGTGTGAGCCTATCGAAACGGCTGGATTGCTTCGTCGTCCGTTCTGCGGGACTTCTCGCAATGCCAGATTAAAAACCACGGGTGACGGGTATAACTGATAACTCAACTCATCAGAGGGGAAGGTTGGACTTCCTCTTGAATTGGGAAGTGGAATTTCCACAGTGGCGCTGACCTGCGACAACGCCGAAGTGAAGATTTACCACACCTCGACAAAAAACGGCAAACCCAACTTCCCGACTGGCTGGGCTATTTGAAAAAGGACATCACCAAAAACCTGAATGCAGCCGTGATTGCGGGATCGTAGTCTTCGCGCTGATGTTCTTGCATTCCTTGAACTAGATCAGGCGATCAGTTGATCGATACACCGTCCAACATTTCCGTGCTCATCGGAGGTCATTGCATCGTGGGCGATTTTTACTTCTGCGGCTAACGGGCGAAGTTGCAGGAGGGAAAGGGGGCCGGCCATTTTGTCGGCGCGCATAATGTAATGGGCGGGCTCGTCCTCCGCGGCTGGCAGTTTCTCTTCTTCGTTTCGTCTTTTTCTCTCCGCGGGGCTGTAGTCCAGGAGTACGGCGGAGCCATTGACCGCGACCATCATCCTTCCGTTTTTCTCCCCCGGGACCTGATAGGCAAACCGCAGATTCACCACGGCGTCGGCGCCAATATCTTCCGCTTTGATGCGAATTTCCCGCAGCGCCTCTGTGCGAGCATCCTGAAAAATCTTTTTGTGGATTCCGTTTCTCCCGCCAGTGAAATCCGTTTCTTCCGCTATCCAGTCTTTTAAAAACATCGCACCGAATATTACCTCCGTTCCGACGATATCGATGTACCGGGCAATAATTTTACCTTCAACGGTAGGCGTGGTGGTGAGAATCATGGGTGCTTGGCGGTTATTCGCCAATGCCAGCAAAGAGGGAGAATAGTGGAAACAATGACTTCCCCTCCAAGCGGCGGGCAGAAAGTAATCACCGCTGTTCCGTTGTCTTAATGGAGGATTGAAGGTTCCTGCCCGTCAGTCGGGCGATGAATTTTATCGCGTAGAGATCGGCGCGTTCACGAATGAGCGGGGATTGCGCCACGCCGCCGAGGCCGATGTCGGCGAAATCGTTGGGCGTCCGTCCTTGGTCGGGATGAAGCACAATCCAAGTGAGGATTTGGACCAGTTGCTCTTGGGGCATCGACATGGAGAGTTGGTCGAAAATCATCAGGGGCAGGAACCGCTCGACCGGATCCTGGGCGAGGTCCATCACGGCGGCGAGGCTGAGCAAGTTGAGCGTACGCTGCACGGGATCGGCCACGTGCGCGAGGGGCCAGTTGGCGACATTGCCTTGAATGCCATCGAGTTCATTCGCAGTCGGCTCGTCGGGTTGCTCATCGGGTCGTGCGATCGGCGTGACCACCCCGGAATCGGGTGGGACGCGATAGTTCAAGCCGGCGGTATCTGCGGCGGTAACGGATAACCACGGTTTGAGGGCAGTCGAATCCGGGAGGGGGGCTGCATTCGCAGTCGGTGTCGGTAGTGGCGTAGATGCCGGTACCTGCATCGGCTCGGGTACGCTCATGGTTTTGCCCGACGGTTTTGTCGCGGGCCCGGTGGTTGAGGAAGCTGATTTTTGCGATGGAGCCAGTGCCCCGATGGCCAGCCAAGCAATCAGCGCCGGGATGAGCCAGAGTCGTCCGCTGATGGAACGGAAGCGCCGGCCAGCATCCCAGCGGAATAATTTGGTGCCGGCGAAACACCCAATTACTCCGAGTACGGCGAGCGCTACGAGGTCGAAATGCACCACGCTCAGCCCGGGGCCGTCCGTGCACGCTTGCAGCGATTCAACGGCATAGCGTCCGGGAAAATAGGCGGAAACCCGCTGCGCCCATTCCGGGAGACTTTCGAGTGGGACTGCGACTCCGCCGATGATGAGCATGGGGAGAAAAATGCACTGACCGAGCGCTTGGACGGCGGGGACATTGTCAGCCAGCGCCGCGATCATCAAACCGACGCCAAGCAACGCAAACGCGACCACCGTGAAGACGACGAAAAATTGCAATGGATGGGCCGGTGCGCTCATCCCGATGAACCTCGCGAGCGCGAGTTGAAGCGCCCCGGCTCCAACGATAATCACATAGCGTGCGACGACCGTGCCGAAGACGATGGTTCCGAGTCGCGTCGGCGTGAGTCGGTAGCGGCGCCACATGCCGCGTTCGCGTTCACTCACGATGGTGGTGGGTAAACCGAAGCAGGCGCTGCCGAGAATGGTGACGGTGATTAATTGACCCCAATGGCGAACCAACGGGACGGGCTCGTGGCGGTACAACACCCAGAACGCGGCGAGAAAGATGGCGGGGAAAAGATAGCCGTAGATCAGCGCGAGGCGGTTGCGGAAATGCAGCCGCAACGAAACGCGCAGAAGTTGAATGAAACCGGTCATAGCGGTGGTGCCCCCGTGTTCGTTTCCGAACTATTTTCAATCAGGCCGAGAAAAACCTCCTCGAGGGACGCGCGCCGCAAATGCAAATCCACCAACTCCACCTGGGCGCCGGCCAGCAACGGCAACAAGGCTTGGATGGTCCGAGTGCTGTCAGTGGTGGACAAATGCGCCGTCAGACCATCGCTGGAAATTTTCGACACTCCGGCGAGTTTCGCCAGGGCCGTGCGATCAATCGCCCGATCGGTTTGCAATGTAATCGTGTGATGGCCGCTCGCGCGTGCGATCAATTCACGCGGCGATCCGACGACGACCACGCATCCGTGATCGAGAATCGCCACGCGATCGCAGAGGCGTTCCGCTTCGCTGAGATCGTGCGTGGTGAGCAGCACGGTGTGGCCTTCGCTTTTGATCCGGAGAATGTCATCGTGTAATTCCCGGCGCGCGTGCGCATCGAGTCCGTTGGTGGGTTCGTCGAGCACGACGAGACTCGGCTGGTTGACGAAGGCCAGGGCCAAGGCGAGTCGCTGTCGTTGGCCGCCGGAAAGGGAGGCGAAACGAGCGTTAGCTTGGCTGGTAAGACCGAACCGCTCGAGCAAGGCGGACGACGACGTTTGCCGCCTGTAAAGGCCGCCGAAAAGTGCGAGCGCCTCTGCCGGCGTGAGGTGATCGGCCAGGGAGGTGCTTTGCAGGACCACGCCGATGCGTTGTTTCGCCTCCGTCGATTGCCGTCGGATGTCGCTCCCTCCGATTAAAATTTCGCCCCCGTCCGCGTCGCGCAGCCCAACGATACATTCGATGGCGGTGGTTTTTCCGGCGCCGTTGGCCCCGAGTAATCCGAAGATTTCGCCGGCCTCGATTTGCAGATTCAAATCGGACAACGCCACGACGTCCCCGTAATTTTTGCGAAGATGGTGAACGTCAACTTCAGTTGGCATGACGGGAAAGTTTGGAACAACGCTGCATCATCAGGTCCGAAGCGCGAGCCCTCCGTCGAGGGCGCCGAAGGCGACGAAAAGCACGCTCAGGGCATGATAGCCGAGCTTGAGCCAGGGTTGCGCCACGTGCGGCCGGAAGTCGCGGTAAATTTGCACGCCCAGACGAACGATCCAGAACAACGCGATGTAGGCGCAGACGGCCCGGGCGAGGGGAGCGCCGGAAACCAGATCGGGCGCGCAGCACAAGCTGACCAAGCCCATCGCCACAATTGTCCCCGCAGTATAGCAGTGGTGAACCTGACCCATCTGCCGCAATAATTTTGAAACCCGGCCCAGAGCGTCGTGCCACCCGAGATGGATTGGCGCATCAATGATCGCGCTCAACGAAATGAGATGAGCGACCCCGGCTAAACGAACAGCTGAAATGTCGGGGAAAGCCATGGCGGGTTGATCATGGTGACAGCCCACGATTCCAGTGGGCAAGATTTCTCAGCGTCCGGACGGGTATTGGCGGACTGCCTTCCATTGCATAGGAACCACACCCTACCCCAAATGTCTGGTTATTAGCCGGCAGATAATTCAGCCTGCTGCATCCCCACCCCCAACCAGTTCGTATTTTAAGGGAATAAGCGTTTCACTTCACAGCTCTCATCCCGACGCCGCGTTGCCGGCCTTACCTTAAAACCACTTTCAATCCACCCTGCCGGCAATGTGCCGGTGGAGCAGGATAGAGAAAATAAAAAAACCAAAATCCCAGATCAAATGAACAAATCCACACGTCTCCTCGTTACAGCTGCAGCCATGGCCGGTCTTTATTCCGGTGCTCTCGCCACGAAAACCTTCGCTTCGATCCATGCCGGCAAAGCCGACGTGAAGGCCGATGACAGCGCCAAGCATGCTTGCAAAGGCAAGAACGCTTGCAAAGGCCAGGGCGGTTGCGGCACCAGCGATAACGGCTGCAAGGGCAAGAACTCCTGCAAAGGCAACGGCGGCTGCTCGACTGCCAAGTAATGGACTTTATCATCCGGCCGATCTCGATCTGAGACCGGCCGGGTTGTTTTTCGGAGGCCGGCATAACGACCGGCCTTCTTTATTACCGGCTTTGCCTTTCATCTGAGAAGGTCCACGTTTTTGACTGCTGTTTTCATTTCGATTTTTCCATGCCCGCCAATTCTTTTAACGGCCAGACCGATTATGGCATCGGCCTCGGCCTGCGCGTTCCGCATTACGCGCACATCCTCGAGAAAAAACCGGTCGTGGACTGGTTTGAAATCATCTCGGAAAATTTCATGGTCGACGGTGGTCGTCCCTTGGAAGTGCTCGACCAGATCATGGAGCAGTACCGGGTCGTACAGCATGGCGTCTCGATGTATTTCGGCTCGGCCGACAAACCGGATCGCGCCCACCTGAAGAAATTAAAGGCGCTCGTGAAACGCACGAAGACGCCGTGGCTTTCCGATCATCTCTGTTGGGGCAGTGTCGATGGCACCTATACGCACGATCTGCTCCCGATGCCGTATACGTTCGCCTCGGCGAAACGCACGGCGGAAAAAATCCGTCAGATCCGCGATTATCTCGAGATTCCAATTTGCGTGGAAAACGTCAGCAGCTACGCTGAGTTTCACGTTTCCGAGATGACCGAATGGGAGTTTCTCACCGAGGTCGTGGAGCGGGCAGACTGTGGAATTCTGCTCGACGTGAATAATATCTACGTCTCCGCGAAAAATCACGATTTCAATCCGTACGATTATATCAATGGCGTGCCCCATCACCGGGTGGGCCAGATGCATGTCGCGGGGCATACCAAGTTCGAAAAATACATCCTCGATACCCACGATCATCCCGTGCTCGATCCGGTGTGGAAACTGTATGCGCACGCCACAAAATTGTGCGGCGTCACCGCCACCTTGCTCGAATGGGACGACAAGATCCCGTCGTTCGACGAAGTGCACGACGAGGCGCTGAAGGCCAATGAGTTTATCGACGGCGCCAAGGCCGCGAAAAAAGTCAACGTGAAGGCGAAATTGTTGGAAGCAACGCGAGCATGAAGAACTCCGCGAAATTACGGCGAGCCATCCCGCGCTCCAAGATTGTCGCCCCCGTTGGCCTGAAGCCGCCGCCCGCGCACCCGCCGCGCCGGCTGGCCACCACTAACGACGTGGTGAAATTACAACGGTTGATGACCAATATCCTGGTGCGGCCGCTGACCAAAACAGACGGCTTGCAACCGACGTGGATCGACGGTCGCCCGATGACGGAAGTGGCCGATGAATTCATCAAGCCCAATGACCGGCTCACCGCTTTTGAGCGATTACAGCTTTATAACCGGATGTATTGGTTCCGGCTGATCGACATCATGCACGACGATAATCCGGGACTGCGTGCAGTATTGGGTGACAAAAAATTCACGCGACTAGTTGAGGCCTACCTCACTAAATATCCGTCGCGTTCGTTTACCCTGCGCAATCTCTGTTCGCGCCTGGCGCACTTCATCCGTGAAGAGCCGCGCTGGACCGCGCCGCACACGCCACTAGCGCAAGCGGTGGCGCGTTTCGAGTGGGCCCAGACTCTCGCCTTCGACGAGGGAAAACTTTCTGTTTTGACGACGGACGCCATCAGCAAAACACCACCGGAACGCCTGCGGCTGCGGTTGCAGCCTTATCTCAGTTTGCTCGCGCTCGACTATCCGGTGGACACCTATGTGATCGCGGTGAAGCAACGCAACGCGCTGCGCACCGAAGCCAGCAACGCGGTGGATTCGGCGCGCGATGCGGTCCGCCAAAAACATGTCGCGCGTCCGCGCCGAGAACGTATTTACGTCGGGGTGCATCGCCTCGATAACCGCCTTTATTACAAACGTCTTGAACGGCCCGCGTTTCTCATCCTCCAAGCGCTCGCCGCGGGCCAGCCCCTTGCCGAGGCGATCACAGCCGGCGGACGCCGGGTGAAACCAGTGCAAGTTGGCAGTTGGTTCTCCATTTGGATGGAGCTGGGCTGGCTCTGTCTGAAAAAATGATCTTCTTCTCTCCATGTAGGAGCGGCTTTATGCCGCGATAAGGTTCACGATGGCACTTCCATTCGACATCAGCGAAAAGGGCCAGCGATCACTTCGGCGAGGCCGGCAATCGTTGAGTGGGGCTGCCTATTTTTTGACGATGTGTACGGAGCGCAGAAACCGCGGCCTTGAAAATGAATCAGTGACTGCCTCTTTGCTCGATCACGCGCAGCATATTGATGGCGGTTGGAGCCTACGGTCTGCCGTGATCATGCCCGATCACGTCCATTTGTTAGTCGACTTGATGGCTTCGAACTCGTTGTCCGAGGTCGTTCGTTTATTCAAGGGCCGCACTTCCGTCGTGCTTCGTCGCCATGCCATGAAATGGCAGCCCGGCTATTTTGATCACCGGTTACGTACGGCCGAAGACCTGCTGCCGATTTTTCTATATATTTTCCTGAACCCTTATCGGGTGGGCCTGATGCCCCAAGACCAACGGTGGCCGGGCTATTTTTGCTCGCCGGACGACTGGGTTTGGTTTGAGCACTTACCAGCAATTCACTGCCATTTTCCGAATGGCTGGTCCCTCATCGCGGCATAAAGCCGCTCCTACAGGAATAATTCCCCACCTCAACTGCTCCCATCCCCATGAATATTCGTTCTGCGCTCGATAAGCTCGATTGTGCCGCGTCATACCTTCAGTCGCCATTACTTCTGGTGATTCGCCTTTACTGGGGCTGGCAGTTTTTCGTCACAGGCAGGGGTCATCTGATGAATCTCGAAAAGACCGTGGCTTTTTTTTCCCGACTGAACATCCCGATGCCGAAGCTTAATGCCATCGCTGCAGGGTCCGTTGAGTGTGCCGGGGGACTCTTGCTCGCAGCGGGACTTTTCGCGCGGCCGGTTTCGGTGCCGCTTGTTTTTACCATGGTCATTGCTTATGTGACCGCGGACAGCGACGCGCTGCATTCGATTTTCAGCGACGGCGACAAGTTTGTTACGGCAACACCTTTTCTTTTCCTCTTTGCCGCGTTGATCGTGCTGGCTTTTGGCCCTGGAAAAATTTCGCTCGACGCCTTATTTTTCCGGAAGTCCGCGTCCGGCAAGTGAGCGGGGACGTAACAAGGATATGACCTTGTTCCGCCGCTTTGGGACGTTGATTTTGCTGACGGGCGCAGCCCTCACCGCCGCGCCCGCCCAGTCTTCCTCGGTGATTGTCTGGCATCCGTGGTCGGACGATATTTTTGCGCGGGCAAAACGGGAAAATAAATTTGTCCTGCTCGATTTGGAGGCGGTGTGGTGCCACTGGTGCCACGTGATGGCGGAGACCACTTATCGTGATCCCGACGTGACCGCGTTGATGGACCACCGCTATCTTGCGGTGCGCGTGGATCAGGATTCACGTCCGGACCTGGCAAATCGCTACGAGGATTATGGCTGGCCGGCGACCGTGATTTACGCGCCGGACGGAACGGAGATCGTCAAAAAACAAGGCTACATCGAGCCGCGCGGCATGGTGCGTTTGTTGAAGGGGGTGATCGATGATCCCTCGCCGATCGCCGCGCAAAACGTCAATCACGACGACGCGGTGGCGAGCCAAACAGTTCTGTCGATCGAACGCCGCGAAGCGTTGCAAAAGAAGTGGCTGGCCGGCTATGACGACAAGGAAGGCGGCTGGGGCACGGTGCACAAATACCTCGACGCCGATACGATCGAATATGCGTTGCGCCTCGCGGCTCGCGGAAACGCGCGCGCTGCGCAAATGGCCCGCGACACGCTCCGGCTCGAGCGAAAGATACTCGATCCCGTGTGGGGCGGACTTTACCAATATTCCGCCGGGGGCACGTGGGACGAACCGCATTTCGAGAAGATCATTGCGGTACAGGCGGACGGTTTGCGGACCTATGCGCTCGCCTTTGCGCAATGGGGCGACCCAGCGGATCTGAAAACCATTCACGCCATCCATGAGGATGTGCGCAACTTCCTGACGAGTCCCGACGGCGTGGTTTATGTCAGTCAGGATGCGGACCTCATTCCCGGGGAACACAGTGCGGACTATTTTTCGCTCAACGACGCCGCTCGACGGGCGCGTGGCGTTCCACGGGTTGACCGTCATGTTTACGCGCGGGAAAACGGCTGGATAATCGGTGCGCTGGTGCAATTGACCGAGATCACCGGTGACGTCACTTATCGTACAGAGGCCGAACGCGCCGCACGCTGGATCATCGAGCACCGCAGTTTACCGAATGGTGGATTTCGTCACGACGAAACGGACGCAGCGGGCCCTTACTTGGGCGATACCCTCGCGATGGGCCGGGCATTTCTTGGGCTGCATCAGTTGACGCAAAATAAGGAGTGGCTCGATCGCGCGGAAGCTGCGGCGAAATTTATCGAGGCGCATTTTCATCGCAAAGATTCTGTCGGATACGCCGCCAGCGATACCACCCAGGTGGTGTTTCCCGTGCCACGTCCGCAGTTCGACGAGAACGTGGCGGTGATTCGCTTTATGACCGCGCTCGCCGCCGTGACGGGGAACGCCGATTTTCGGGCTCACGCGGGGCAAGGATTGCGCTGGCTGCTGGCGCCCGGCGTGACTGATGACCGTGGATTTTCCGTCGCCGGATTGCTTTTAGCGGAGGCAGACGCGCGAACCGATCCGGTGCACGTCATGATTCTCGGCGGCAAAGACGATCCGGTCGCACAAGGCATGTTTGCGGCGTCGCTGCGTTTATCCGATCAGCACAAGCTGGTCGAATGGTGGGACCGGCAAAGGGGTCCTGCACCGCGCGGAGAAGATATTTTTCCTGAGATGGAAAAGGCGGCGGCCTTTCTTTGCGCCAATGGAGCGTGCTCTTCCCCGCTCGGCAGTGTGGCCGCGCTGGAAAAACGACTCGCGAAAATCAACCGACAGTAGTGGATCGGTCAGTTGGAGCCTGGCGACCTCGCCGTGGTCGGTTCGAAAAACCGCAGCGAGTTCGCTGCGGTACCAATTTGCCCATTGATCGTCGGACCGACCTCAGGCTTTCACCACTTTCGTGCCGGCGAGCAAATCGTGGAGGCAGCGGCGGTCGTCGCGGAAAATAAAGCAAATATCCACGAGCGAATAGACCGCTCCGATGAATGGAATGGAACCGATCAGGCCATTAACGAAGGAGCGTAATAAAAATGCCTTTACAAAGCCCGGGCTGGTTTCGTCTTCGAAATTCACGATCTTTATCCCGAGTAATTTTTTGCCGATGGTTTGTCCACGGGTGGTCAGCAAATAAATTTGGACGCCCATCAAAATCAGGAAGCCAAAGCCGAGGACGCCGAAGCCAGCGAACAGCAGCGGCGGGTTGGGATGGTTGGGATTGGTGAAAAACCCCGCGGACATCATGACCACGAACCCGGGCATCATCAGGATCCCGCCGATGATACCGTCCAATAGGGCCGCCCCAAGGCGCAGCCAACGGCTGACCGGTTCCAGTTCGAGCGTCGCGACGGTCGTGCCGGTGACGTTTATTACCGGCATTACTGGTGTCGGGGGATAATCGGGGATCGGGGGCGGAGTGGTGCTTCCGGTCGTGCCGAATTGGCTGACCTCCGGAAAGTCACCAAGGGGTTTCCACTCGGTTTCGCCGTAGCGGCGCGCCTTGGTTTGCATGTTGGCGCGGCCACCGGCGATCCATTCGTGGATCTTGCCGATGGTGACCGGTCCGTATTCCTTTCCGTCTCCGCCTTGAATCGTGAACATGAGGGAAAATTGATTCGCGCCTTAGCGGAGGTCAACGCCGGTCACTCGTCACCGTGCTTTTCGCTGACCCGTTGCCGCAGGCTCTTGGTCATTTTTTTCATTTTGGAGCGATGTTGTTGCTGCGCGGGTCGATCGACCCGACGCACCTCGTGGACGGTGGCGCGTTGCATTCGCTGGTAACTTTCCCAGCGCGCCAACGCCAGCGTGCCGTCCGACAACGCTGCTTGCACGGCGCAACCGGGTTCGCCGGTGTGCTGGCAGTCGCGAAATTTGCACCGCGTCGCTATGGCCGCGACATCCTCAAACGCTCCGGCAAGTCCGGCGGCGGCCTCCCAGGGTTGGATTTCCCTCATGCCGGGCGTGTCGATGATGATCACGCCGTCGGGACTGATGAGCAATTCGCGTTGGGTGGTGGTGTGTCGGCCCTTGTGGTCGGAATCGCGGACCTCTTGCGTGAACTGAATTTTTTCGCCGACCAGCCGGTTGATTAAGGTGGATTTGCCGACGCCCGACGAGCCGAGCAACGCGATCGTGCGGCCGGGCTGGAGATAGGGCGCGAGGGCCTTCAGTCCGCGCCGGGTTTGCGCGCTGACCACGAAAACCTGAACGCGCGGAGCCACCTCGGCGATCGCCTGCCGCAACGGAGTCACGTCGTCTTCGGTGAGGTCGGCTTTGTTTAAAAGCACGACGGGTTCGGCACCACTCGACCACGCGGCTGCCAGGTATCGTTCGAGTCGGTGCAAGTGATGGTTGCCGTCGAGCGAACTCACCAGAAAAACAGTGTCGATATTTGCGGCTACGACCTGTTCGAGCACTTCCATGCCGGCCGCGCGTCGGGAGAATTTTGTGCGGCGGGGGAGAACCGCCTGAATCGCCACGCGCTGGGCGTCGCCCGGCTGGGGTGTCACCGCCACCCAATCGCCGATCGCGGGATAATCCGCCGGAGCTTTGGCTGCGTGAATGAATTTTCCACTGCACTCGCCCAGACGTGCACCGGTTTCCCCAGTGACCTCGCAATAACCCTTTAATTCCAGAGTGACGCGCGCGGGCGAGCAGCCTTCCGCCGCATGGGGCAGGAAGGCTTGAGCGAAGGCATCGTTCCAACCGAGTTCGGCAAGCGTCACAGGGTTGAGGTTGCTCGTGTCCGGACGCGGCGCAACGCCACTTTTAATTTCAGGCGAGCAAATCGAAAAAAGTTCGCAATTGTCGGGTGGGCGGGTGGCCGGATGACCACCCTGTCATGGGTTCTATAGTCTTGCGTCATTCACGCCCGATCCTGTTAGTTCCAGAGCGTTAGTCATTCGTCGCGCACGAGTCCTTTTTCCCTACCAAAGAACTAATCCAAAGCGAACTCCGTTAGTGATCGTTCCGGAATAAACTGCGTTAATCCTCACCCTTATTCGGCCATGCCTACCACACTGTCATCCTTGCTGCTCGTCCTTCTCTTCAGTGCCAGCTCTCTGCTGGCTGAAACCGCCCCCGCTCACACCACGGTTCAGACAAAAACCTACGACGAGGGCGACAAAACGGTCACCGAGCACACGGTCACCACAGTGGTTAAAGAAGAAGCGGCGAAGCCCAAACCGGAACCCGACAAACCCAAGGAATATACGGTGGCGATCTTCGTGACCAACCGTGCGGGCAAGGCGGGGGACACCGAGCTTGGCGCGCTGGAAGATTACATTACGTCGCACGTCACGGAGTTGAACGTCCACGTGATCAGCGGTGAAACCGCGCTGAATGCGGTCGCCAGCATGGCACCCGGGGCGAAGGAAAACGAACTCGACGCCCAACTCGCGAAAAGCACCTCGGCCGTGCGACTCGCCGAAACGCTCGGCGCCACGCATCTGCTCCAGGTTTCCCTGAGCGGTTTTGACTCCAACAAGAAATCGATCGACGCGTACGGCGTGAAGACGACCAACGTCGAGAACACGGTGCGTGTTACCTATAAGATCCTCGACGGCACGACCGGCGGAAGCCTTGCGGCTGACACGGTGCGGGTTAGCAAGACCTTCCAAAGCGGTGAAGGTTCGAACGAGGAGCATTCGAGCTTGTTGAACGGTTTGCTCGATGACGCGGCTGAAAAGGTGGCGATGAGTTTGAAGCATCAGATCGACCGCGGACGCATCACCAGTTCCGCTGCGCAAGGGATGGTGTCGGTGACGCTTACCACCGAACTCACGGATGTTTTCGTTCCGGATGTTCGCATCGGGCCTGAAAACACGGTCTCCATTTCCGATAGTAAGTTCAAAGTTTCCGCCCTCGCCGCGACCATTGAGGTCGACGGCATCGCGGTCGGCACCGCTCCTGGGACGCTCGTGGTCAAGAAGGGATTGCACAAACTGCGCGTCGTGCGCGAAGGCTACAAGCCATGGGAGCGCACGGTGAATTTCGCGAATGGCCAGAGACTCAACGTCGGCTTGGAAATGACCGACGCCGGTTACGCCCGTTGGAAGGACGCCACCGGCTTCATGAACGACCTGAAGAACGGCGCGAAATTGACCGACGCAAAGGTTAAGGAGCTCGAAGGCCGCGCCAAGATGCTGGAGAACAGCGGCTACAAGGTGAACAGCACCGAGGGCGTCAAAACCCTGGTGGGAGGAAACGGTTTTAATTCTCTGTTCAATTTCTAAGCGAATCGACGAACCACGTTTTTATTTTCAAACCATTCACGCCATGAAACTCGGACATCTCTCCCTTATCGCCGCGGCCCTTACCGTGTGTTTCGCTCCCGTCGTTCGCGCCCAAGACGCCGTCCCGGGCAAGAAGAAGATCGCGATCACGAAGATCACCGCGACGGACGCGGTCGCCAAACGCATGGGCAAACAAGGCGTCGGCCTGTCGCTTGACAGCGTGCTGCAAGCCCTCGATTCCCAAGTCTACGATCGCATTCTCAACACGAAACGGTTCGAGGTGCTCGAGCGTTCAGACGCCGATGCGCTGGCGAAGGAAAGCGCCGCCGCGGGCGAGGCGTTCGCCTTCAACAAGGCGGACTATATCCTCACGATTCGGGTCGATTCATTCAACGACCGCCTGGAGGAGCGCAATCTGGCCGCTCTCGGCAAAACCATCCGGGCCCGCACGATCGAGCTTTCCGCTGTCGCCAAAATCACGGAGGTCTCCACGCAGCGCGCCATCGCGAGCACCAACTTTCAGGTTTCAAAACGCGATTCCGAAAACCGCTCTGCCAACACGACGGAACGGGTCGGCGAAGGCTCGGATGAGCTTTTGATTCAGGTCGTGGCGGACATGGCGCAGAAGATCGCCACCCGCGCCGCCGATGTCATTTCTCCGGCCCGCATCATCGGCAAGCGCGACAAGATTGTGACGATCAACCGCAACGATCAGTCCGGGGTCAAGGTGGGCCAGACTTGGGAAGTATTTGTTTTGGGCGATGAGATGGTCGATCCCGACACCGGCGACAAGAGCCGCGAGGAAGTCTTGGTCGGCAAGGTGAAGATCACGCGAGTCACTCCGCAGAATTCCCAAGCGGAAATCATTGAGGACACTGGGATCGACAAAGGCGCGGTTGTCCGCCTGAAGGATGATGTTGAGGCTCCTGCCGAATAATTTTCAGCGCGGCCTGCTTCCCTTTCGCACTCACTCTCCCACCACTCGTAAGAATGAATCACTATCGGTTTCGTGCCACTCCCCACTGCTATCGCCTGCTCGCCGGCACAGCATCGATCCTGCTCCTGACCACCAGTAGCCCGGCGGCCTTGTTTAAGAAATCCGCCTCGAATTTCACGAGCGTTTATCAGTCGGGAAATGTTTCGGCGGCATTGAACACCGTGGACAAGGAAGCTGCAGCCAACGCGAATTCGAAGGATGCGGTATTATGGCGGCTGGAACAAGGCGCCACCCTTCGGACCGCGGCCCTCGCCGATCCCGGCGTAGTGCCGGCAATTGCCGCGCCAGCCGCGCCGCCACAAGCCGGGGAAACGCCGTCCACCGAGGCTCCGGTTACGCCGGCGGATATTTCCAACGCCTATCTCAAGCAGAGCCTGCTTTCCTTTGATGAGGCGGAGGAGAAGGTGAACGACTACGAGGCCGAGGCCAAGGTCAAGGTGGGCTCCGAAGTGGGAGCGACGCTCACGAATCTCAGCACGTTGCCTTATCGAGGCCGCGCTTACGACAAGGTCATGATGAATGCCTACAAGGCGCTCAATTACATGCAGCTGGGCGAAATCGACAAAGCCCGCGTCGAGCTGAATCGCGCGCTCCAGCGTCAGAAGGACGCGGTGGCTGAAAATGAAAAGCGGATTGCCGATAACCAGGCGACTGCGGAAAGAGCGAAGAACGGCGAGGTGCAGGACGAGAACGGCAAATCTGCGGCCTACGATACCGACAAGGCCCAGCAGGATGCCAAGACCGGGCCGGAGCTGAATGCAGTGCTCGCGGAATCGACGGCGAATCTGGCGGGTTACGGCGATTACGTTAATCCCTTTGCCGTGTTCCTTGACGCGCTTTTTTTCGAGGTCCGCGGTGAGGGCGGTTCGGATTTGGAGCGCGGGCGCAAATCCATGGAGCGCGTCGCGCTCATGGTGCCTGAGAATCCCTATGTGAAGTCGGACCTGATGCTCGCAACGGCGGCGGCCGAGGGCAAGGCTCCGGAAAACGTCACGTATATTTTCTTCGAAACCGGCACCGGTCCGGATCGCGATGAGACGAAGATTCAAATTCCGACCTTTCTGGTCACCAGCAAGCTCGCTTACGTGGGTGCGGCGTTTCCCAAGTTGAAATTTAATGCCAGTTTTGTTGGATCGCTGGGCGTGAAGGCGGGCGATCAAACCGTGGCGACCGCCACGATTGCCAGCATGGATAGCGTGGTCGCCAACGATTTCAAAAACGAGTGGCCGTCCGTGGTGACCAAGACGCTGATTTCCACGGCGACGAAGGCGATCATCCAGGCGAATACCCAGAAGGCCGCCGAACACATGGGGTTCATGGCGGGAATGCTCGCGAAAGCAGCCGTGACCGCCTTCAATATTGCCACGACCCACGCCGACACGCGGGTGTGGAGCAGCCTGCCAAAGGAATTTCAGTACGCCCGTGTGACCACGCCGGCTGATCGGCAGCTCACCGTTGCCGCCGGAAATGATTCCCGCGCGATCAAGCTGGTCCCGGGCACCGTCAACGTGGTCTACGTGAAAAGCATTTCGCCATCATCATCCCTCCTCGTTTCGCAGTTCGCTTTAAAATGAAAACCATCCCTCAATCCATCCGTATTGCCGGTGGCGTGCTTGCCGTTGGTATCGTGCTGTTCGCCTCCGGTTGTGCCACCAATGTTAACTCTTACGAGCGCGCTGAATCGCAGGCGACGCCGAACGTTATCGCCGACAAGCGGGTCATTACCGACAACACACTCGCCGGCACGGTTCGCGTTGTCTCGATCAACCAAAGCACGGTGTCCGGCAACCTGATTAAAATCCAGGCGACCGTGGAGAATCTGCGGAACTCCGAGCGCACGGTGAACTACAAGTTTGAATGGATCGATCAGGACGGCATGGCGCTCGACTCCGCCAACGAGACTTGGAAGACCCTCCGGCTGCAGGGCCGGGAAACAGCCTCCATTTCCACCGTCTCAATTTCACCGAAGGCGGTGGATTTCCGACTCAAATTCCGCGAATAAAATAATTCAACCTACTCCCACTATGAAACACACTGTCACTTCCAGGCTCCTCGTCCTGCTTGCCGTCGGCGCCATGCTGACTTTCTCCGGTTGCGAAACCGCCACCGAAACCCGCACGGTCGACGCCAAAGGCCCGGAGGCGATCAACACGTCCGCCATCAACTCCCAGGATTGGGCTAATGCCGCAGACCAATTGATCAATTCGCTGCTCTCCAGTAACGCATTGAACAATGCGCCGCACACGCCCGCCATTCTCGCCGTGGATCGAGTGATCAATAATACCCAGCAGATGGTCGACACCGACTTGCTGATCAAAAAAATCCGGGTTGCGCTGACGAACACCGGCAAGATCGCCATCACGAATACGATGGGATTGGGTGAACGCGCCGTGGTGGCCAGCGAGGCCGCCGAGCTCGACGAAATGCAGAGTGGCAAGCAGGCCAAGATTCTTGTGCCGGACTATACGCTCTATGCCAAGCTCATCCAGCAGACGGACAAGAACGGCAAGATCGCTCAAAACACCTATTCGTTCCAGATGTCATTGGTCGCGGTTAAAACCGGCCTGACCGTCTGGGAGGAAGAAAAGCAAATCGCCAAGCAGACGAAAGGCGCCGGCGCGATCGGCTGGTAATATCGGCGACGCCGATCCGGACTGGAGCGGCAGCGACCCCGCTGCCGTGCTCTCGCGGGCGAGGCCGCCCGGCGCTTGTGCGTCCACGAAACCATGAACTCAATAGGTGAAAGTCATCATCGCCCCGGAGGCAGAGACCGGGGTGCAGTCGAAGGCAACTGCGTCGTCGCAAGGCGGGGTGGGGAGCAGCCGGAGACGGAAGGATGGTCCCGAACGAAAGTGAACTCGATACGGCATGTGCAACGGGCGAGCCTCAGACCTCCTGACCTCAGCCCGTGCAACGTGGGTGAGAGGGGAAACGAACTGAGCCTGAAACAAAAATTGTCTCGCGAAGGACGGGAAGGTGACGAAGGCCTTTTGCCCGG
>JAYVMJ010000373.1:0-7324 GCA_043759025.1 Verrucomicrobiota bacterium
GTTGAGGTACGTGCCGCTGCTGAAAGAAACCCCGAATTTCCAGCTTTCGTCCGGCTGGTAACTGAGATGTCCACTGATGGTCGGGTTCTGCCATTGTACCTGGCTCGCATCCCAACTGCCCGGGCGTGAAGAAAGTGACGCATTTTTTAATTCGGTTGCGTAACTGAATTTTCCGATCCTGCCGTTGACGGCGGCACCACTCGTGTAACTCGGGCCCCATAGGATCGGGAGCCGGTATTGATCGATATAGGAAGAGCCGGCAGCGGCCGACAGACCGACATGGGCCCAGCGTAGCAAAGTTGCGGCGGAATCTGCGGCCGCCTCGTCGAAAATTCCCGTGAAGTTTTCATACGGCAGCGGCGCGGTGATGAATGGATTGTCCCACGCCAGGTGCCGTTCGGTCCAGGTGCCCACGACAGTCGAAAATTTTCCGATTTGGAAATTCAGGCGTCCGTCCCCGAAAGGCGTGAACCGCAATGCGTATTCATCGAGACGGAGCTTTGCGCCGCCGGCACTGGGGTCGAATCCGCGGTCCAGCCGCGATTGGGCAAAGAAATAAAAATGTGCCCCGGCCTGTGCATCGAGAAATAGCACGAGGCGTGGATTTAAAAGATTGTTCCCGTCGGCGTGGATCAAGCCGATCGGGGTGGAGTCGAAATGATAGCCCTCCATTTCCAGCGAACCGCTGAGTCGCGTGCGGAACTGATCCCCGTCGGCCGACCACGTGAGGGCATCATCCAGTCGATCCAGTGAGTCGTCTGAAAATGCCGCCGCTTTTAATCCAGCGACGAGACAGAGGGAGATGAAAAATGAAATTCTCATGACCGGCGCGTGGCGTCGCCGGCTATCTGACCGGCGAGGACGAAGCGGGTTTCAAATTCCGTCCAATCGTTGTCCGAGCTGACCAACCGCAAATCCCCCTGATGCAACCGGGCCAGCTCCCTCGCCAAATTCAGTCCGAGGCCGTGACCCGGAAGATTTTCCCCCATCGTCCCGCGATAAAAACGCTGGAAGATATGATCTTTTGCGCTGGAAGGAATCGTGTGGCCGGTGTTGCCGATCGCGAGGATCGCAAACTTCTCCTCGCGGTGAACGGCAACCTTGATGCGGCCACCCGCCCGATTGTATTTCCGGGCGTTTTCCAGCAAATTTTGCAGGATCAAGGTGGTGAATCGTTTTTCGCCTTCGATCAAAACATCGCCGGGGAAATCCGTTTCGATGGCCAGCGCAAGGGAACCAGACAGGGCGCCGAGGTCGTCGAGCCAGCCTTCAATGAGCTGGCTCAAATTGACCGGCTTGAAATCGAGCTTCAGCCGGCCGGCATCCATGCGCGAAAGCAGCAGCAGATCTTCGATGACACTGGTGAGCCGGAACGTTTGGTGGACCAGGGAGGAAACTTCCGACCGGACCTCCGCGGTCAGGGTTTCACCAGCGAGCAATTCTTCCAGTCCGGCGCGCAGTACGGTGACGGGGGTTTTTAGCTGATGGGAGGCATCGGCGGAGAATCGCGCCGAACGCTGCAGCTCTTCATGCGTCAACTCCAGCGCGTCTTCCGCTCGCTTTCGCTGGGTTCGATTTTCCTCGGAATCGACCGCCAGTTTTTCGACCGGTACCGCGAGTTGAACCGAGAGAAAATGACTGGCGACCAGCGCTCCGATTAAAAGCAACACGCCGGCGCCGGTGAATTGCCAGAACAGCCGCCGTTGCCGGAGGATGGAATCGGTTAGCGAATAAATGCTGACCTCGTAAGCGGCGGGATACGGCGATGCCGGATTAAGCCGACGATAGAATACCAGTGAAGGCTCGCCACCGATGGTCGCTTGAAAGCTCTGCTCCGGCCGGTGGGAAACAGCGACTGCCCGGGAGATTTCGGTTGCGAGGGCGAGCCGGGCCCCCGCGGGCATTGCGGGAAGATGGAGTTTTCCGCCAGTCCAAATGCCACTTTTGGTTGACGACACCGTTCCTCGAATCGGCAACTCAACGGGTTTGAAACCGAGCACGAGTGCGCCGACGGGGCCGCCATTTTCGGTGGAAGCGATCGGCATCGCGATGATCTCGTCGATGTTTTCCCCGCTGGGATCGTCCGGACGCAAAAGGTAACCGGTTTGAATTTTCGCCGGCAGTGAAGTGAGCGCCAGTTGCGATTCTTCGCCGGCGGTTAGCGCGCCGGCATCACGCGTATCCGTGGGTGGAATAACTGTGCCGGTGCTTCCCACAAACCGATAAAAACGGGCGCGGAAAACGTCGCCGCTTTCCGGATCGTCCGAGGCGTTCCCGGCGGAGCCGCGCACGTCCAGCAATTCGTCGCGCGCACTGGGGTAAAGCAGGTCGAGCGCGTTGTCTTCAAGGGCGGCGTGGATGCGGGATTTGCGCGCCAAGGCGCGGCTGCGTTCGGCGAGCGCGGCCTGACGCATCAGTTGCACGGCGTGAAACGACGCGAGTTCGCTTTGAAACTGACGCTCAAGGTCCCGCTTGACCGTGGCTGCGACGTTGCGTTGCGCGAGGCTCACGCTGATCGCGGTCACAGCCGATCCGACCAGCATCATCGCGACGAGCACCTTGAAGCGGAAGCTCGCGAAATTGCGTTTGGACGGCGCGGGGAGTGGCTTCACGGGAAATCTGCGCGAAGGGGCGGACCATTGGTGAGATCCACCGGACGCTCAAGGGTGGTCCGGCTGTCGAGCCACACTTTCAAAACGTAATGTCCGGTGGGTAATCCCTCCAACCGGTAATTCCCCTCGGTATCGGTCAAAACAAAATAGGGTCCGCCCACGACGAGGATGAGACCACGCATGTGTTCGTGAATGTCGCAGCGCAACACGACGAGACCGGATTGGTCGAAAAGCACGGAGGGAATTGGTCGCTCATCCGGACGGTAGCGCCCGAGATCGAATCGCTTCGTGGGCGAGTACGAAAAAATGTTGTGATACGTGTTGTCCAGATTGGGGAACTCCACTCGCGTGCCAACTTGGACGGGCAGCAGCATTGGCACGAAGGCCATGGCTTTTTGGGTGACTTGGCGCACGGCTGCCTCGGCCGCCGGAGGGAAAGTACCTTCCAAATAGACCACCGCCAGTGGAGGATTGGTGGAGAGGACGCCGCCTTGGGTGACGATTTCATAGCGCTTGTTCATCACCGGGGTCGCGTGCGATTTTGGCAGAGCGACCCGGCCTTCCACGATCGCACCGGCGTGTGCGTGATTGGAGACGCCGATTGTTGCCCCGAAGACAACCAGCGAAGGGATCACTCGCGCGAGATGCGAACAAAGGCGGATCGCGGAGGAAAAATGAAACGAAACGGGACGGGCTTTTTTCATGGACGGATTCCGGGATTCGACGGGGCGGGAAAGGGTCATGCACCTCGGACAGGCATGCGTTAGCTCAAGCGGGCGCGCGCACGGAATATCCCACGAGGCGCTGGGTGTGGATGAGTGGAACAGGAAATCCCGCGTCGATTTTCTTTCGCAATCGCGTGATAAAAATTTCGACGGTGCGGGTGTCGTATTCGTGGTCGCGCTGCCAGATTCGTTCGCAGAGTTCAGTGCGGGAAAAAACGCGTCCGGGTTCCTGCATGAGTACCTGCAGCACGTCGAATTCACGCGGAGAAAGCGCAATCGCGCGGTCCATGCGGGTGACGCGGCGGTGCTGGATGTCCATGTGGAGGTCGCCGACCTTGAGCAGATCGGCCGCGTTGGGGGTGGCGCCGCGTCTTCCGAGCGCTTCGATGCGCGCGATTAGTTCATCGAGTGAAAATGGCTTCGCGAGATAATCGTCCGCGCCAGCTTTCAGACCTTTGACCCGATGCTCCACTTCGCCGCGCGCGGTCAGAATCAGGATGCGCGACGGGGAATTGGACTGACGCAGGCGTTCCAACACCGCAAATCCGTCCAGCTTGGGCAGATTCAGATCGAGCACCACAAGGTCGGGCGGATTTTCCAAGGCGGCTTCAAGCCCTTCGATCCCGTCGTATTTTGCGGTCGCGGTATGGCCGGAGCGAATGAGCGCCCGGTTAATGTGTCGGGCAAGCTGGGGTTCGTCCTCTATGACCAGGATGCGCATGCAAAAAGGAAGGCTAACCTGCTTTGGGCGGGTGTCGAGGCCATCGACGGGCCGTCCGATCCGATCAGTTGCAACCGCACCCGCTGCCACCCACGACGCGACCGCCGGTGGCGGATTCCCGAGACGTGAAAATATGCTCGCTCATGGCCGTGGCCAGCGGATCACGGTCCGGGCGCATCGTGTAATCGGCAAATGCGGCTTTTTCCCAAGGGTGAACCTGCGCAAGTTGGGGATTGGAGCAACCGGCGAACACGACCAGGCCAATAGCGGCCAGGAAGACGAAGAAAGAGGAGCGAGGGAGCTTCATTTGAGTGGAATGGAGGAGGATTCGGAGAGCAGGACATCCAGCTCACGTCGGATTTCGCGCTCCGTGGCCGCGCCGTGGAACCCTTGGTGAACGAAGCGGACGCGGCCATCGCGCCCGATCAGGTAGCAGGTGGGCATGACCGGAATGTTAACCTCACGCACGAGTTGCTGGTCTTTGTCGCAAACGGTCGTGAACGCGGGATTCATTCGCTTAACAAAACTGCGATAGGCGTCCTGACTCTGGTCAACGCTGATCGCGAGGACTACCAAACCGCGCGCCGTGAAATCAGCGTTGATTTGGGTGTAGGCGGGAAACGACTCCTTGCACGGTGCGCACCACGAAGCCCAAAAATCGACGAGCGCCACCCGATTGGTGAGGTCCGGAATCTTGCCGCCGATAATGCCTGCGGAATCGAGCGAAGGAAAAAGATCGCCAGTCTTGATTTCGGCGTTGGCGACCGAGGCAGTGCTGATGCACAGCAGAGCGGAAAGAATAAGTTTGTTGATCGAGTTCATGGCGGAATGGGCGGTGCTTCAGGCGGTAGCGTAACGGTAAAAACCGCGGGTTTGGGCGCGGGAATTATCGGTGACCAACAATCCCTCCGCGCCCGGATGGGCTTGGATGCATTCCAAGCCCTCGCGGACACCGAGGACGAACGTGGTGGTGGAGAGCACGCCCGCTTGAAGGCAGGTGTCGGCGATAATCGTGGTTTGCTGGCAGCCATTGGCGACGGGCCAGCCCGTGCGCGGATCAATGATATGTCCGTAGCGACGACCATCGATTTTGAAGGAGCGAATATAATCCCCGGATGACGCAATGCCCTTGCTTCCAGTGATCGCAAGGCTGGCGGTGGAGCTCCCCGGATTTCGCGGGTCTTCGAGGCCAATGTGCCACGCCGGGCGTCCCGGGGGCGCTCCGAGCACGCGCAAGTCGTGGCCGAAATCCACCAACGCGTTGGTGATGCCATGATCGAGTGCAATCTGCGCCACTCTATCCACGGCGTATTCCTTGCCGAAGCCGCCGAAATCGAGCGCCATTCCCGGCGTGGGCAGAAAAATCCGACCGAGACTTCGACGCACCTTGGTCCAACCCACCAGCTGCTTTGCCTCCTCGATTTCGCGGGCGCTTGGAATCGATGGATTGGGCGCCTTCCAATTCCAGAGGCGGATCAGCGGAAGCGCCGTGGGATCGAGCACTCCCTGCGTCAGCTTGAAAAGGGTTTCGCACAATTCGAGCAGACGGTCGGTTTCCTCATCGACCGCGATCCACGAAAAGCCCGCAGCGGCGTTGATCCGACTCACCAGACTCGTGGGAATGAATCGCGAATATTTTGCTTCGAATGCATTTACCCAGGACACTGCCGCTTGCTCGAAGGCGACCGCCCGAACTTCCCCGGCGGGCGCGGCGTACTGCACTTCGCACGTGGTGCCAAGCGCAGGAAACGTCAGACGCCGGAGTGCCGTGGTGTTATTGCGCGCCGACAGCTGAGGGAAAATCGCGGGCGATGAAAGGAGGGCGCACATGGGTTCGGTTTAACCAAGGGGGTTACCACGAAAACTTAACGCCGCTCGTGAGAACGAGCGCGCGGGGATACGCGCTCTTTGCGGTCACGCCGTCCTTGCCTCTCATGTCGTATTGTTCGATTGCTGCGTCGACTTGCCAGCGGGGAGTGGGAGTCCAGACCGCCTTGAGACCATAAAGATAAGTGCGCAACGCGGACAACCGGTAGTCCGAGGAATAATAGGGGCCGGCGTGGGGCGCGCCGCCCGTCGGCACGATGGTCGTGGTATCGAGATTGTAATGGTAGAAATTGGCGGCGCTTTGATCGTAGAAACGGAATTCCGGTTTCAGGATGAATTTTTCACCGAGGTGTTGCAGCCAGTTGATTTCGATCGTGCTGGCGTCAGTGCCGAACGAGTCATGCGTGAATCGATAGGTCGCTTCCAGCGCGGCGTGCGCCTGGGGAATGGCTCGATTCAGTGCAGTAAAAACGATCCATTTGGTCCGCGCGTCCGGCCGGTTTTCGCCAAACGTAAACGGCAGGAAAACTCCCGGCGCGACCTCAATGCTTTTTTGGACGAGCTTGTAGGGATCGCTCAAATATCCCGTGGCCCGGTCCCATGACAGGTTGATCGCGACCGACGTGTGGGGATCGAGCAATTGCGTGAGTCCAAGGATCAAATCGTGGGTGCGCTTCTTTTCCCACGCGGTCTGATAAAAAACCTTCACGTCGTCGTCGGTCCCAGCCACGCCGGCGAGCAAGGTGGTGTCCTTTTCGTTAAAAGCGGTGAGGGTATTGAGTGACCATCCGGTGGAGGTGTAGTCGCTTTCCCGGCTGTTCGCGATCCCGGCTGCGATGTTTACGGTCTGGAATTGATGGGAGAAATCCGCGCTCCATGCTTTCCGGCGATCATGCATGTCCGAGAGCACGACCTGATCGCTGCCCGTTGGCGCGGGCTGCCCGTTGGGCGTGGCTCCGGCGATGGCATCGACGACGCCCTCCACTTTAACGTGGGTTTGCGGGTCGATATCCTGCTCGATCAGCGCGCTCTGGGTTTTTACTCCGATCCGGTCACCGGATTCGCGATAGTCCTCGTACTTGTAACTGATCAAGCCCTCGGCCCGCGCCAATCGCGGACTGAGCAGCATCAGGCCACCGGCCAGACTCAAGGCGAGGCAATGTGAATGCGTTCGAGCGGGCGAAGTCATGACGGGATCGGCGGTTTCGTTTCTCCGGACAACCGATTGGCTGGCGGAACGCCCGAAACATTTGCGATCACGCCCGTTTCGGAAAGTGGGCGACGGTAACAGGGCTGTTACATTTTGCCCGACCCTGTGCGCAGGCTCAGACCTCCTGACCCCTCAGCCCGTGCAACGTGGGTGAGAGGGGAAACGAACTGAGCCTGAAACAAAAATTGTCTCGCGAAGGACGGGAAGGTGACGAAGGCCTTTTGCCCGG
>JAYVMJ010000374.1:0-4503 GCA_043759025.1 Verrucomicrobiota bacterium
CTTAAGGCTCCGAACAAGGCAGCAAACGAGACCGTTCCAGAACGGAGTGCGGCGGTTTGTTCACCGTTCGAAAGCAATTTGCCGATCACTTTGAAAAGCAGCCACGCATTGATCGAATGTAGTAAAATATTCCATGCATGGAACGCTACCGGATTCAGGCCGGCCATTTCTCCAAGCATCCGCCACGTCAGCCATGTGATTGGTTTATAGCGCTGGACGCTTTCGATGTCGGTAAACATCCATCGCAGCGCATGGGTACCCGATTGCCAAAGTGGAGGATTGCTTAATAGATTGACGTTGTCGTCCCAGATTAAAAAACCGGCGCTTATCGCCGGCAAAAAACAGGCCAAGGGAACGAAGAAGGAGAGGAGGCCAGCGATCGTGGATAATTTAATCGCCTGGTCGGTGACGGCTAATTTTTCAGCAGCCATAAAGTTTGGTGGTCATCATACGGTGATGGCGTTCGCTCGAATCGCCTTGGGACGAGTCCATAGATGCAAGGCCAGCAGGATGGTAAAGAGACTGACGAGGACGTATAGCCACCAACGAGTCGGCCGATAGTTGAAAATGACTTGGGCTGCGCCGGCCGGAACAGGCACTCCGCGCATCCAGCCGTTGACGGGCATGGTTTCGATGGAGGCCAAATTATCGATCGTTGCCGTCCAGCCGGGATACCACGCTTCCTCCAAAACCAATAGCGCGGGAGCGGCTGCGCTGTATTTGACCACGACGCGATTCCGACTGAATTCGACAATTTCCGCGCGGCCTGTCGGGGTTGATTGGATGTTTTTTTGAAACGACAGCGTCTGCTCAACCAAAGCATCGTGAATGAAATCATGTCCCTGACGTATTTTCAGGACGGCGTCCATGGCCCCGGAGACGCGGGTTACTGAAAAACAAACGAAGGCGCGGGGCGCAGGCGGTGAGGAAAAATAGATCCTGTTTCCGGGCAGCTTGAGCACGGCCGATAAACCAAAATAATCGGGTCGTTGGTTTAACTTTGAAATTATGTCATCTTTCACCTCCGCACGGTGAAAATCCGGCGCTGGTTGATCAAGCAGGGTGTAAAGCGCATTCCACGTGCGACCCAGCGCTGGATTGTTAAAGCCTGAGACCGTACTGACTCCAACAGTGGCCCCGGCATCCGCTACCAGAATGGAAACGGGTAGTGCGACGCGTGGCGGAGCCCCGTCACGGGGCAATCCCTCGGACCGCAGGTCGCGTTTCAGCTGCGGACCATTTTTCGGGATCTGAGGGGCGCGGTAGTTCGACGCCTGCACAAAGAGCCCCAAAATGAGGACACCGCCTTGTGCGATTAGAGCGAAAAAAACCAACGGGTGGCCAATTTTTTTCCAGCGCTGAAGTTTATTGAGCAACCCTATCGCCAGTACATTAACCATCATGATGCTCGCGAGTGCGTAGCGGCTCGGGTAGCGAACACTCGAAAAGCCGGGGACCCAATGCGCCAGACCGGGCAGAATCGCTGTCCGGTTCCCGAGGGCCAAGACGAATCCGGCGAGTGCTGCTGCGAGCAGGCCACGCCCGTCGCGATTTTTAATTGCCGGTACGAATGCTGCGCACGCGATCACGAAAAAAATTCCTCCACCGAATAAATTAAATTCACCGTTGGTCGGTAGCCACGCACTGGGCGATACCAGGAGGGTTAACCAATCAAGGCCGGATTCACCGCCGATCGTGGCAAAACCCAACTGATGGAGGGGCCGGTTTCCTTGGTTTACCAATTCGACAAAAGGAAAAAATTGGATGGCCGTGATTCCGACGGCCAGAGCGCCCGCAGCGATCAGGCGCCGTGATAAAATGAATAGGGAGCGGATCGAACTGGCGCGTGCCGTTAAAAAAACACCGATCACAATCAGCCCACACCACAGGATTTGAGGACTCCCGGCGAGGAACGACCAAGCGAGCCAGAAAGCCATTATTACCACCGGTCTAACGCCGTCTTTGTCCTGCAATTTTATTCCTGAAAGGCAGATCCATGGCCAAAGACAAATGACGCAGAAAACCTGCAGCTGGCCCGCCTGCAATCGACCCAGCAACGCGCCTGACAAGGCAAAAGATAATCCGGCTGCGAACGCAAGAATCCGGCTGATGCCCAATCGCTGAGCCCAATGGCGCATTCCCTCAATGGCCAATGCGAGATGGAGCACGATCATCATCCAGATTCCGGCGGTCACACCGAACGGTAGGACCAGCCAGTTTGGCGGGTAAAGTGTGGCTGTTTCGATGTCGGCGAGAAACGGCCGCCCCAAGGCAGTATAAGGATTCCACCAAGGAATCTCTCCGGCCAGGATCGCGGCTCGGAAATCCGATTTATAAAAAAAATGCATCCGGGCGAGATCGTACCCTTCCATTATTTTGGCGGGCTGCAGTTGGAGGAGTACGGCAATGCAGACAGCGGATGCCAGTGAAAAAACAACGATGCGCAGATTCTCCTTCATGGCGACTGGCGGGCCAGCGCATGCTCAATCGCCCGGCCAAGGTCGCGGGAAGATCCGGCCGTGGCAGCATCGATTTCATGCTGGGTGATACGGAAAATTAGAATTGAGTAGCCGATCATGGCGTCGGGCTGACGCGCGCGCAGGTAGTGGCACAGTCGGGCAAAACGGAGTTCGTCGTAGGTCTTCCATTCTGACTGCCACTGCGCAATATTCCTGTCGCGCAAAAGCTCGGGATGATCGTGAGGCGTCGATTGCAGGGAGTGAAACGCTGATTCGTCGCGTCGCAGTTGCTGGTACCGGCGTTCATTTTCTGGAGTCCATGGTCCACGATTGGTCAGATAGACCTGTTGCAGCATGGTGGCACTCAGGGCATAGATTCCGGGTCGCAGTGGATACCAGGGACGGGCGGTGCCGGAACGAGGAATCATGGGCATTCGGATCGCTCTTACTCCATAATAATCCGGGTCGCCGGTGCCGAAGTAGGACAAGTAGACTGGCTCGAGCGGCCGTCGGGTGACTTGGAGCCAATTTGCCAATCCGGGCAAGTCCTGTCCCCAGTCGAGGGAACTGTCGACCAAGTGTCGCCAGCCGTTGGCCGGGCCGCCGGCGAGGCTATTGAAATATGCCAGGTAATTTGGACGAATATTATTCGATTCGACGATATGCCACGCGATGAGGCCCCCCACCGCTATCAACGTAATGGGACGTCTTGTTTCGATCAAAACCCCGAGCGAACCAACGAGAATAAAAAGAACGGGATACGTTGGCAGTAGATGCCGATGACCAATGTTTAAGTGGCTGGTGACAGAAAAAAGCCAATATACCGCGAATAAAACCAAAAGAGGCATCGCATTTTGGGTGCCAAGGCGAACCCGCTGCATCTTCGCTGAATCAAAACGGGGAAGTCGGCTTATGAGTGACGTGAGACCAGCGGCTGCGAACAAGAGCAACAATGGGCCGGTGGTTTTGACCAAAAACGTGTAAGGAAAGAATTCGGGCCACCCGTTTATACTATAATTACCATTCAGAAACGCGCTGCGTTGATGGGAAAACTCTGCAACAAACGCCCCCCCATAAAGAAAGGCTTCAGGCAGTGCGCGCCATTGGCGCAATACGGTCATGGCCGACTTTAGCCAACCATCGTCCGAGAGAAGCCACGCCCAGCCTCCTTGGTAGAAATTCGCCCCATTCGCGATGGCCGGGGCAAACGCGCTATAACGGAAATTATAAAAAAGCCAGATCACGCACCACCCCAATGAAAGGTGGATGAGCGTCGAGCAGCCAAGATAGGCCAGTGGCCGCCGCCAACCCGTAGCGCGCGCAAGCCCGACTAGCCACAGTAATCCGATGAGCCCGAAGATCGGAAATAATAAAATCGCGGAATATTTGGTGATGCAGGCGAGACCGAATACAACGGAGCTAAGCCCCGTGTTGATCAGACTGGGTTTGGTGAGGTGACGCCACCAAGCGCCGACGGCGGCGAGGAAAAAAAATGCCATCGGTACGTCCGAGGTCGCAAGTGATCCGTGGGCTAGAAACGACGGGGAAAAACAAAATAGTAACAATGAAATGAAAGCGCCGACCCGGCCGAACAGCGATCGTGACCAGAAAAAGATCAGAAGACCGGTTGCTGCGCTGAAAACCGAAATCATCACCCGGCCGTAAAAGAGGAACTGATCCATTGGCTCGCTCTGTTCGTAAAGGAATTGGTGTCCGTACTGCCAAACATCCGCATGACTCCAGGCGCTGGACTTCACGGAAGGCAGCGGAATATGCGCCATGAGTTCCGGCAGCGCGATCCATCGCTGGGGCAAATTCCCGTTCTCCGGGTGGAGTCGAAAATCACCGAACGAATTGTAGGTGTGGCCGGCGGTGAGATACGCGATTTCGTCAGCCGTTACCGACTCGTCCGTTTTCGCCGTGAACCCAAGGATGGCGTGAAGCACGGCAAGCAACACCGCGCCGGCCACCAGGAACCCATTGGAACGCGGGATGAAATTCACGGCTGTGGGTGTTGCCCGGCCGTTTTTTCAATCAGATTTGC
>JAYVMJ010000375.1:0-2615 GCA_043759025.1 Verrucomicrobiota bacterium
AAGTCCGCCCAAGTTAAACCATCCGTTGAGGAACCGCCGGATGCGTGACCCGCATGTCCGGTGGTGTGAGAGCTGGGGGAGAGTGATCTCCTCCGGCTACTCGATAATGATTCATCGGTACCCGGGTTGGGAATAAAACCAGGGTTTAGACGCATTGTCGCTAAAGCCCAGTGCCTTAGGTGCCGAAATAAGAGGAGCGTAAAGAATACGAGGCCCCATGGTCGATCCCACTACTCCCGGGACGGAGACGACTGAAGTCCTGCATCCTCCAGCTGGAACAACGTCTCCGGCAGTTTCGGTGCGCCCGTTTCCGCCCAGTCCATGCAAGCTCGTCGCGGGTGAACGCTGGCACGGCTACCAGATCGATGGACCGTCCGCCACAGGTGAAAATGTGTTCGACGCGACCCATATCGGCCGGATGGAGCAGGTGCTGATTTCAGCGAGCCTGCTGAATAAATTTACGGCGTCACGACGTGGCGTATGGGAACTGCTGAGCACGCAATTGCCTCCCGAGGCAAAAATTATTGCCTGTATCGAGGCGCATGAGGAAGAAGGCTGGCGCTACGAAGTTGTGAGCCAACCACCGGCAACGACGTTGCGGGAATGGATCACGTGCCACCAAGCCGATGGCTCGATGCAGCGGCAATTGCTGGAACAGCTCGCGGTGACTCTGACGGCGCTGCACTCCATGGGTATCGTTCATTTGAACCTCCGGCCGGAGCTCATTTATTTCGGGGAAGAGAGCGACAAGCCCGAGTTCGTTTTGGGCGGGCTCAATAACGCGGTGGTTTACAAGCAGGCGCGAATTCCCTCCGCAACAGTTGATCCCTTTTATGCGCCTCCGGAGTCGGTCGATGCTGACGGACGCCAGCCGGGGTTTGGTCTGTGTGCTTGGGATTGGTGGTCGGTGGGACGCGTGATTCAGGAGATGACGATTGGTCGTCACGTGATGAGCATGTTGTTCGGTGGTGACGTGGTGCGGAATGCATCTCCGGAGCTGCGCGAACGGGCGAAAAATCTCCTGCTTGAAGCCGAGCCGCCCGGCATGCGGGCGGGCGCGATCGAAGCGATGGGGGAATTGACTCCCGCGGTGAAAGTCATGTTGCGCGGTCTGCTCACGAGCGCGCGCGATGCTCGTTGGGGTGCGGAGTCGGTGCGGCTTTGGCTGTCGAAGGAGAGTGTATCGAACTACTACGACCTCGCGCGCAATGCCCGTTTTTTCACGTGGAAAGGTCGCGGCCGAAGTCTTTCCGAAGCGGCGCAATATTTCCGTACGGAGGAGCAGTGGGCGGACGGCGAGATCAATCTTTTTGAGCCGGAAAATCCCGAGACGCTCGCGTATTTTTTGGCGACTGTGAAAGAGCACAGTGCCGATCTGCGGAGAGTTGAGCAGATTCGGAGCCAGATCGATTCACCAGAGTTGAGTGCAATAGGCGAGCCTGCCCGGCGCTCGGTCACCGCTGCGTTTGTCTGGCTGGCACTCGGGCCGCAACCCGGGGCGCTGGTCGTGAAAGGTCGCCGGATTGACGCGGCGGGACTCAGCGAACTACTGGGCGGCGGGCGGGAATCCTGTAATTTCGAAATTGTGCAGGCGTTGATGAGCCCGCCATGCCTGGCGATGATTGCTTCGCTCGATGCCTCTGCAGCCGAGGCCTTGACCCAGTTGGCGGCGATCGGCGGCTTCGCTCTGCGACAGGCGGAACAGCGCGCATGGATCGACCCGAACGATGCGGGCGGCCTTGCCCACCTGTTAAAACTTTCGCTGGAAGGCGAGCCCGCCTTGCGCAAGCGCGCTGATCGCGTCCGCAACACTTACGCCATGTGTGAGAATGTCGTTTTGGCGGGCATGCTCGCCGACAAAGCGCCCGCCGCGTGGGTTCAGTTACTGCTGGTGGTCACGGCGGAAAATCCGCGACATTTCGGTTATGTCACGAAGACAGAACACACCCGTCAAAATGTGACGCGATTGCAAGCGCGAGGCGAACGACTGCAGAGCGCATTGTTCTGGTTACATCTCCGGAAAATCCTTTTGGCCGGCAAACCGTGGTCGGCAACATGGCAGACGTTTTTGGTTTTCTGGCTGTGTCTGGTCGTGTTTGGCGTGGCGGTCGCGCGCGACATACAGTCAACCGCAGTGGTGGCCTTTTCGCTGATGGGATTGCGCATGATCCTTGGCTGGCGTGTGGGCAAACTGGCGTCGAAATGCGATCCCAGTGCGGTTCCGCGTTGGAATTGGCGCGACGACCCCGAACGGTGTCAGGCAGAGGCTCAACGACTTTGGCCCGAGGGTGTTGTCGACTTGCCGGTTTTGATTAAACAAGGCGATGAGATGGAAGCAGCGATGGCGGCGTTGCAGCCGGCGGAGAAAAAAACTTTCTTCCCGAGTCTCGCGCCACGACTGACGGCGCTTTGGCCGGTCTTCGCGCTGGCTGCGCTGGTTGGTATCGTCGGTGCGGTGCAATTGCTGAAAAATCTCGGGCAGCGTCTTGGTTATCAAGCGCTCAGCATCGCGTGGTCGGATTCTGGAAATGAGCGCTCGTCGCCGAATCGCTATGCGGCCGACACGCCGGAGGAAATTGAGGCGGAATTGGAAAAGCTCCCTAATATCTCGCCCG
>JAYVMJ010000376.1:0-3825 GCA_043759025.1 Verrucomicrobiota bacterium
GTTACGGTAATTCCACCACTCCTGCCGGTCGGTCCATGGCGTTTTCGTCACATAGAGCAAATCATCGCCAAAGCCCGAAAAGCTCCGATCAACCCCGACGTTAATCCCTTCGATTGCCGTCCCCATGAGAGTCACGGCCACAATTCCGATGATCACACCCAGAGCCGTGAGCGACGAACGCAACTTGCTGCCGCGAATCTGAACAAAGGAAATTTTCAAAGATTCGGGAAATTCATGCAAAAACTGCCGATATCCGTAGTCGGCGATACCAAATATCAGGGCCAGCATCAGGGATCCACCAAGGGTCCAGCGAACCAACAGGACCAGTTCCGGTTGCGAGTGAGACAGGTGCAGGACAACCCAGGTGATCAACGCGGCGGCGCTCAGACCGAAGCAGTACCGCCAAAGAACCCCGGATGTGGAAAGTTTATCCATGCGGGCTCAAACCACCTGTTCGTCCGACTCGATCAGTCCGTCCCGCAACCGCACGATCCGCCGGGCATGCCGCGCGACTTCCTCTTCGTGCGTGACGACGATGAGCGTGTTACCCTGCTCGTAAAGTTGTTCGAAGAGATCCATGATCTCGACGCCGGTTTTCGAATCGAGATTTCCCGTGGGCTCATCCGCGAGCACGATCGACGGTCGCGTCACGAGCGCGCGGGCGATGGCGACGCGTTGACGCTGGCCACCGGAAAGTTCGTTGGGTTTGTGGTGCATGCGCTCGGCCAGGCCCACGTTGGCCAAAGCTTGCTTCGCGCGTTCGATCCGGTCGGCTTTCGAGACTCCCGCGTAGATCAATGGCAGCTCGACATTATGGAGTGCATCGGAGCGCGGCAGCAAATTGAAGGTCTGGAAAACGAAACCGATTTCGCGATTACGGATGTTGGCGAGTTCGTCGTCGACCATGCTGGCCACGTCCTTTCCGGAAAATTGATAATGCCCCGCGGTCGGCGTATCGAGGCAACCCAGCATGTTCATCAGCGTCGACTTCCCCGAACCCGACGGCCCCATGATGGCGAGGTATTCGTTCCGCCGGATGCTAAGGGTCACGCCGCGAAGCGCACGAATGATTTCGTCGCCCATCTTGTAGAGCTTCGTGACGCCTTCGATGTCGATCACCAGCGGCCCGGCGGTGCGGATAATGCGCCCGCTCGGTGAACGCTCGGCGGAACCGTGATCGGTGGAAAGAGAGCTCATGCTATTTCAGGAAATGGTGTGCTTCGACGGAGGTGAGAAGACCGAAGCAAGCTCATTTTTTTCCGGGCATTTTCGGAGTCTCGATCCGGACTTTCATTCCATCCTTCAACGTCCGGGTGATGACGCTGAATGGCCCGCTGACCACTTCGTCGCCCGCTTTCACGCCCGATTTGATTTCGATATGCGTGGTATCGCCGATGCCGGTCTCGACGGGCGTCATTTTGACGATGTCTCCTTTGCGGATGAATACCACGCGCTGGAGCGACGCCCGATCCTCTTTTTCCCGTTCGTGCTGCAGTTTATCATTCACTGCGGTGGCCGCGCCTTCGCCCTGCACTTGTTTGGCCTTCAGGTCGCGATCGCCCGTGAGTTGATCGATGGTCTTGTCGCCTTCGCGACTGCGAACCGTCACGGCTTGGATCGGTACGGCGACCACGTTTTCAACGGTCTTCGTCTCGATATCCACCGTCGCACTCATGCCCGGGCGCAGCGTGACATCCTTGTCAACGATCCGGATTTTAACTTCGAAATTCGTGACCTCTTCCTGCGTGTTGAGTCCCGTCGTTTTGGCGGCAGCGGAAATTTCCTTCACTTCGCCGGTAAACTTCCGGTTCGGGTAGGCATCGATCGAAATCCGCGTTTTATCCCCAATCTTCACGTTAACGACGTCGTTCTCGTTGATGTTAACCCGTGCCTCCATTTTGGAGAGATCAGCCAGGCGCATGACTTCGGTACCCGCGAATGAACCGGTCGCCACGACCCGCTCGCCGACTTCACTCGTGCGCGAAGTGACGGTGCCGCTCACAGGCGCGTAGATGATGGCTTTATTCAACAGATCGCGCATCTGGTTCAGCAATCCCTCCGTGCGAGTGATGTTCGCGATGGCGCTGGCATATTCCGCCTTTGCTCCTTCGTAGGCGTTGGTGACAACCGCGAGATCCGAATCGGAAATCAGGTGTTTGTCGTAAAGGTCGTTGTTACGCTTAAGGTCCGCCTCCGCCTTTTGCAGCGCGGCCTTATTGACCAGACTGGAGGCTTTCGACGCGACCAAGCTGGCTTCCTGCTGCTCGACTTGATAACGATAGGTGTCGTCCTTGATCTTCACCAGCAGATCGCCCTTTTTCACCAAGTCACCTTCGCGCAACGGCATTTCCAGAATTTCGCCTGCCACTTCCGGCGCGATCTTCACCTCGATTTCGGGCTGAATTTTGCCCGTCGCATTGACCAGCTGGGTAATGGTCTTCGTAATCGCCTTCTCGGTCGTGACGGCGACTCCATTATCCTTTCTCTTGGCTACCGCGATCTTCACACCCACGGCAGCCGCGACCAATAGGACGATCAGCGCTATGATCAGCGTGCGATGGGATTTCTTTTTCTTCGCGACAGCCGGTGCGGGTCGACTGGGTTGGATCGTGGGGGAGACGGACATATGGGTAAATAGTGCGGGCAGATTTGGTTGAAATTCGCGGGTTGGCCAGTGCTTTAACACCTACGGAGCTCAATCAGGGACAAAAGGAAGTCGGTTAGTCTCAGAACGCTTGGCACGAGGTGACAACACTATACCCGCCCGCCAAGTTGCAGTCTGTTTTGATGAATGGACGCCAGAGCCGGATGAGCGGCTCACCACCCGGGCCGTCAGTGCGAATCGGCGTGCTCCCAAGCCAGGGCGGCGCCGACGATCCCCGCGTCGTTATGCATCTTTGCCGGCACCACTTTGGCCCGCGTTTTGATATATTTGAGAAATTCGTCGGATTTTTTGCTCACGCCGCCGCCAATGATGATCATATCCGGGGACAAAATCCGTTCGATCACGGCGAGATAAACGTTCACGCGGCCGGCCCATTCCTGCCAGGAAAGATTCCGCCGCTTGCGCACGGCCGCCGAAGCGAAACGTTCGAAGGGCTGCTTTCCCCGCCACGGGACCCAGCCCATCTCGGCATTGGGAAATAGCTGCCCGCGGTAAAACAAAGCCGAGCCGATGCCCGTACCGAAAGTCAGCATCAACACCGAACCCTGATTGCCGCGCCCGGCGCCGAATTTCATCTCCGCCAGACCGGCGGCGTCGGCGTCGTTGTATAATTTCACCTTGCAGCCCGTTGCGCGGCGGAAAATTGCAGCCCCGTTCAGTCCTTCCCAGTTGGAGCCAAGATTGCCCACGGCCCCGATTTTGCCTCCGACGACTATGCCCGGAAACCCCAGACCGACCGGGCCTTTCCAGTTAAAATGCCGCGCAATTTGACGGGCGGCGGCCATGCCTTCCTTTGTGCTGCACGGGGAGGAGATTTCCACGCGCAGCCGCTCCGCCAGCAACTTGCCGGTCTTCGTGTCCACCGGCGCTCCCTTGAAAGCCGACCCGCCGATATCGATGCCGAGAATATTCATATTTAAATTTCACCGTAGAGTTCGCTGTGACCGAGGCAATCCCATCCCTCAATCAACAATTTCAGCCTGCACTGCGGCCAGTTCTTCCGCCGTCGCCACCCGCTCCGAAATCAACTCAACGTCGAAATGCAATTCTTGGCCGGCCAACGGGTGATTGGCATCGAGTAACACCTCCTCGCCCTCAATGGCCATGACTGTAACCACCGGCGCGTGGCGGTCCGGGCCGGTCTGAAACTGATCGCCCAC
>JAYVMJ010000377.1:0-4092 GCA_043759025.1 Verrucomicrobiota bacterium
ACGCGAAACCTCGCGGACGAAGGGAAGTTTCTCAAGCACGACCATACATTACGGTCCTCCCAAAACCCACCCGCCGGGTGCGCTCCCCCGTCGTAAAAATGAAACGGAAGGCGGACGCCGGTTCGCATCCGCCTCCGCTGTTAAACTAGAACTTGTATTCCACGCCACCAAACACCCCGACGCCGGGTTGCGGATAGCCGTTTACTTGCTCATACTTTTCGTTGAGCAAGTTTTCGATGCGAGCCTTCACAGTAATCCGTGAAGTCGCCTTCCACGCACCGTAAACCCGGGCGACCGTGTAGTCTTCGCCTTCGATCGTGGCGAACGTCTGGGCATCCACGTCCTGCCGACCCGACACAAAAGCCACGCCCACCCCGAGGCTGAAGGCATTGCCCAAGTCGTGCCAGACATCAATGGACCCGCTGTTGCGCGGACGGCGCAGCAACCGGATGTGCTCCGAGAGATTGTCCGCTTCAAGATAAGTATAAGCGACCCGAACATCGATGGCACCCGGCAAACTAAATTTGCCCGCGAGTTCCAAGCCCTGGGTTCCGGCCTTTTCCACGTTCGCGGTCGTGCCCGGGAAAACTCCGAAATCATACACGATCAAATCGTGGAATCGGGTATCGAACCACGTCGCGCTGAGCATCCCGCGGTTGCCCGCGAGAAAATAATCCAAGCCCGCGTCCCAACCCGCCGCCTTTTCCGGATTCAGATTCGGATTGCCGACATAGTAACTTTCCTTGCCGTACAAATCCAGGAAGCTCGGGGCGCGGAAGGCCGTGCCGTAGCTCCCACGAATTTTCCAACGCGAGTCGCTGGACAACCACGCCGCCGTTACGCGCCCGGTGGTGGCGTGACCAAACGTATCGAAATCATCGTTCCGCAAACCGGCCGTCAGATACACGTGATTGATCGGGGTCCATTCATCCTGCGCAAAAAACGCGAGCAACTGCTGGTGTTTGTCGATCTGGCCGAAGCCGGTATTGACCGTATGATTTTCCTCGGCCGTCAGGCCGGCGGTCAATTTGTGCTGTTCGCCAAACTGCATCGTATTTTGCCAGTCCAACACCACGCGGCTGTTTTTCACCAACGTGTTCGAGGTGCCAAACGGGCTCGGACTGATCGCTTCATACCGGCGGTCCTGCCCACCGAGAATGACTTTGCTGTTGAAGGTCGCAGTCGGTGTGAAAGTGGCAAAAACCGTCGCGAGTTGGTTGCTTTCCTTTTCTTTATTGTCCGGATCATTGGTGAAACGATCGCCCGGCGAACCGTACGCACCGATAAATCCCCGATAGGTACCGCCAATCGCCACCTTGTCGTTCAGTTTGTGATCGAGGCGCAGCGCATACGTCGTGCTGGTGAAGTCGTTGTTCGGCCGGTCATTTTGGGTCGTACCGCCTGCGGCCGAAAAATTATAGGAGGATTGAGCGTCGCCGCCTTGCGAACTCAACGTCCCCTGCACCGTGCCAAACGATCCCGCCTCGACCGAAACGGTATTCTGTTTGGCGCCGTTGCCTTTTGGCGTGGTCAGCGAAATCACGCCGCCCATCGCTTCGCCGCCGTACAGCGTACTCTGCGGGCCGTGCGAAACTTCCAAACTGTCACACGCGCCGACGCAGGCGCCACCGAGATAGACCTGATAGTCCGTGTTCGCGTCGTTCAAGCGGATGCCATCGACGAGAAAAAGCGTTTGGTTTGAATTCGAACCGCGCATGAAGAGCGACGTGATCGCACCCCGAGCGCCCGAACTAAACGCGGGCGCACCGGGAATGCCGCCGAGCGCCGATTGCAGGCTGGTCAGCTGCATCCGCTGAAGCTCGGCCGCGCTGATCGTTTCGACGTAACTGCCGGTGGTGGTCAACGCCGCCGGCGTACGCGTGGCCGAGAACACGTAATCGGGCAGGTTTTCCGTGGTGGAAGTCTGCGCGAACGCGGAAATAACCGGCAAAATGCCGGCAAGAATAAGGACGCGTCGGAGGGACGCGGAGAGGTTTGCTTTCATTGATCTGCTAATGCTGCGGCAAGAGCAGACCGCCACGGCATGGCCGCGCGCATCCACTCCCACCCTTCACTGTGCGATGAAGGTGAAACGCCCGCGCGCGCACTACGCGCCGGCGTGGTGAGTCTCTGAAGGCAGATGTTCGGACTCCGCATTTCGGCGCTTCGCGCGAATCCCAAATGCCAATCAACCAATCTCAAAAAAAGGTCACCGACGGATCGCTCTTTTTTGAAATTTGGCCAATTGGAATTCTGAAATTTACGCGTAGCGCGTTTCCTCCCCCCTCGCCTTCACCGGTCACCCGATTGGCTTTGCCCGACGTCTGTTCCTCGGTAGGGGTTTGTTATGCGTTACCGCAGCGCAACTGTGGCCGATTTTCACGGCCTTCCCTGTTTCTTCAGAGTTTGGTTATAAAGAACGTCAGACGCCCGTACCCATCCTGCTCTCAGTCAACCGATGCAAGCTCAATTCAACGATTGCTTTACGTCATATCCCGAAATCGCCCATCTTGTCTTATACCTAGCTTGCAATTTCATATCATCGAATTCAGATATAAAGATACGTAAGTAATCTATGTCCACCACCTTCCAATCAGAAGCCGAAATCGCTCTCCGCCGCACCTTAGCCGAACGTATCGCCATTATAGACGGCGCGATGGGTACAACCATTCGCAGCTATAATCTCACGGAAAAAGACGCGCGCGGCGAACGTTTCAAGGATGCGCCCAAGGATCTGCAGAACAACGGCGATATCTACTCGCTCACCCGTCCCAATGAAATCGGCGACATCCACCGGCGTTTTCTCGAAGCCGGCGCAGATATCATCGAGACGAATACTTTCTCCGCCACCAGCATCGGCCAAAGCGAATTCTTCATCGAAGACCCGCGCGAAACCGGCGGTCGCAAGAACCCCGCGTTTTACCAAGGCGTAATCGAGAATAAATTTCTCACCGATCTCGCGTGGGACATCAATCACACCTCCGCCCGCCAGTGCCGCGAATGGGCGGACCGCATCGCCAACGCCACCGGCCGCCGCCGCTATGTCGCCGGCGCGATCGGGCCGCTGACCGTATCGCTCTCGATTTCCCCCGACGCCGACGACGCCGGTTTTCGCGTCATCACTTTTGATCAAGTTAAAGCCGACTATCGCCGCCAAGTGCGCGCACTCATCGCCGGCGGCGTCGATTTGCTGCTGGTTGAAACCATCTTCGACTCGCTCAACGCGAAAGCCGCCCTCGTCGCGATTCAGGAAGTGTTCGCCGAGGATAACATCAAGCTGCCCCTTATGATCTCCGCCGCCGTCGGCCGCGGCGGTGAAACGATGATCTCCGCGCAAACCGTCGAGGCGTTCTGGAATGCGGTCCGTCACGTCAAACCGCTTTCCGTCGGCCTCAACTGCGCGCTCGGTCCCGATCTGATGCGCCCGTTCCTCGCCGAACTGAGCGCGAAGTCCGACACCTTCATCTCCGCTTACCCGAACGCCGGACTGCCCAATCCGCTTTCGCCGACGGGCTTCGATCTGTTGCCGGCGGACATGGGGCGCTTCCTCGGCGAATTCGCCACGAGCGGCCTGCTCAACATCGCCGGCGGCTGCTGTGGCAACACCCCGGATCACATCGCCGCGATCGCAAAATCGCTCGAGCCCAAACCCGCCCGCAAAGTTAACATCATTGCACCCAAGCTCTCGTTGTCCGGCTCGCTGCCGTTCACACACGATCCGAAAAATTACCTAATGATCGGTGAGCGCACCAACGTCGCCGGTTCGCCGAAATTCGCCAAGCTCATCAAAGCCGGCAAATATGAGGAAGCCGTCGCTGTCGCTCGTCAGCAGGTCGACAACGGCGCCAACGTCATCGATATCTGCATGGACGAGGGTCTCATCGACGGCGTCGCCGCGATGGACCGTTTCCTGCACCTTCTCGCCAGCGAGCCCGAGGTCGCCAAGGTGCCGTTCATGGTCGACTCCTCGAAATGGGAGGTGATCGAAACCGGTCTGAAAGTTCTCCAAGGCAAAGGCATCGTCAACTCGATCTCGCTCAAGGAAGGCGAAGCCAAGTTTCTCGATCAAGCGCGCACGGTGATGCGCTACGG
>JAYVMJ010000378.1:0-2353 GCA_043759025.1 Verrucomicrobiota bacterium
AAACCGCCAGCAGGTAATTACGCACAAAATACGGCGGCCCGGGCACCAGCACTGCCATGAGCGCGATCGAGGCGTCTTCTCCCGGCGACAACTCCGGCAAACGGTAGTTTCGCTTCTCCATCCATCGCTCCAAGGGCTTGCGCAGATAGCCGCGCCCGATCCAGTGACTGCCGAGCAAATGCGCCGCAGTGATACCGGCCACGACGACCAAGCCGATTGGTCCGCCAAAAACCGCCCCAATCACCAGATAGATGAGACTGATCGAAAACCCGATGAGCGGCAGCACGGTCATCAAGCCCAGCAACAAACGGTGGTCGAGCTGCTGCATCCACTCGCGCACCTTTGGCCAATCGACCAGTTCGGTGAGCGCAAGCACGACGATGCCAAGCACAACAACCGCGATCATCAGCTTCAGCCATAAATCCTGTTTATCGACCCGCCTCATGGTTTATCGACCCGCATTGCGGTTTCCAGTTCGCGCAAACTATCCGGAGAAAAATCTTTTTCCTGAGTCGAATCCGGAACCGCTCATTCCCCCACAGGGTCTTCACCTGCGCACCTTTCCGCGTCGCGATACCCTGAACCATTCCCCAGTCCGGCGTTTGGATGTGTCGCGGAAAATCATTCATGAAATTCAAGTCGCCATTCCACCGTCACGCCCCGGCAGCTTGCCCAGCGAAATCCCCCAAAAACACATCTCTTCGGGTCAGCACGCCCTGGATTATCATCGGAGCACTGGTCTTCGGCCTGAGCCTTCTGATTTACCGCAGTTCGGCCAACATTCTCAAAATCCCGATCGAAACCACCATTAGTGTTGGCGATCCGGACTTTCGCGATTCGGTGGGGCCCCTGCTCGGCGCCGAATTCGTCGGCGGCAACACCGTGAAGCCGTTGATCAACGGGAAAGAATTTTTCCCGGCGATGCTCGATGCCATCGGCAAGGCGCAGCAATCCGTCTGCATCGAATCCTACATCTGGTCGTCGGGAAAAGTGAGCGATAAATTCATCACGGCGCTGATCGATCGCGCGAAGGGCGGCGTCAAAATCCACGCCTTGGTCGACGGCGCGGGTGATTTCAAGATGTCGCTCTCCGATATCGATCGCATGAAGGCAGCCGGCATCGAGTTCGTCGTTTATGCCCGCGAACACTGGTACCAGATCAAACCCAACCTCAATCATCGCACTCACCGCAAACTGCTGATCATCGACGGCAAGGTCGGTTTCACCGGAGGCGTTTGCATCGACGACACGTGGATGGGAAACGCGGACCAGGATGGTCACTGGCGCGACCCGCAGGCGCGCGTCGAGGGTCCCGTCGTGCGCGAAATGCAGGCGGTGTTTGCCGCAAACTGGCTGCAAACAACCTCGCGCCTGCTCATGGGTCCGAACTATTTCCCCGACACCGGCCGGCCGGGCGATGCCCGCGTTGACTGCTTCAAGAGCGGTCCGGACGAAAGTCCCGAGAACGCCCGCATGTCTTATCTGCTCGCGATCGCGTCCGCCAAAAAATCAATCCGCCTTTCCCACGCCTGCTTCGTGCCGGATGATCTCGCCGTCGAGATGCTGATCCGGGCACGCAAGCGCGGTGTAAAGATCGATGTGATCGTGCCCTTGAAAAACGATTCACGAATCGGCCGCGCCGCGGCTCGGTCGCGCTGGGGAAAGCTTCTGGCGGCGGGTGTGAACTTCTACCAGTTCGCACCCTGCATGTACCACTGCAAGATCATGATTGTGGACGACGTTTTCACGACGATGGGTTCAATCAATTTCGACCACCGTTCCTTCAGCATCAACGACGAGGCGAACATCAACATCATCGACGCGAAGGTGGCGGGAGAATTCCTCAAGTCCTTCAATGACGATCTAGCGCACTCCAAACCGCTGACGTTGGAGGAATTCCGCGACCGGCCGTTTTACATCAAGATTGCCGACCATATCGCCGGCACTCTCCGATCGCAGCTCTGACCGGTTCGCAACGCCCGTGCATCGGAGGATCAAAAAAATCCTGCTGTCGTGGCGCGCGCTGATTGTCGCCGTCGTCTTTCTCGCGGGTATCTATTTTCTTTCGCATTTTTTCTCTATCGCGACCGTCCACGCGCATGCCAATCGGCTGAACGGCCCGCTGGCGTTCGTGCTGCTGACCATTCTTCCGCTCCTCGGGTTTCCCGTTTCCGTCCTTCACGTCACCGCCGGAATCCGGTTTGGCGTGGCTCGCGGCCTCGGTCTCGTCGCCCTCTCCATCTGATCCAACTGCTCGCGCGTTACGGTCTCGTCCACTGGCGGGAAAAATACTTTCAGCGAAGATTCCGGAAGATAAGCGCCGAAATCCCTAGCGGCGCTCACCGCGCAGTGA
>JAYVMJ010000379.1:0-4098 GCA_043759025.1 Verrucomicrobiota bacterium
GTTTCAACCGCAGCCCGGGAAGACATATCGTCAATCTTGACTAAGGCAAATGTGTCTGCGCCCTTGCGAAGTTCGATCTCTCGCGATGTCTTCCAGAAGATATCGACTGGCTCTGCCCAATCCGAGCCAAGGTTGAAGTAGCTGAACTCACCTGATCGGTCCAAGTTGACGACCACAATTCGAACGAAACTTGAGTCCCACTGCAAATAAGCCACCCGAACGCCGTCGGGCGACAATACAGGTACGTCGCAGTGCCACCGCGTTACAACCCTCGCCGCCACATTTGCCACGGGGCAACAGCACAGAACCATACAGCAAACGACACGCAGGAAATGGGGTCGACCGGGGCGCATGATTGAGTGGACGATTCGTACGGCCTCACGGCGAGGATGCCGTGAATCGAGAAACTCTTTACCTCTCTTTAAGATCAAAGCGAACACTACCGTACAAAACAAAATCGAAAACCTGATTATCAGAGCGAAGTTAACCGTAGCCTATCCTCGGAGGACATCGGCCCCGTTTCCCCGCCGTTTTCTTTCTGCCCCAGCTGCATTGTTAGACCGTCGCGGGCGAGACGGCGGGTTGCACTCGGGGTAATTTCGGTCTCACTCGAAACCAACCCCATGATTCGTCTCTACGCTTTTAACCACGATCTATTGCTCGAGCGTGACGGCAGTGTCGCCAAAGCCGGTCCCGATTTCACGATCGACGCCTTGTTCGGTTCCACCGATCCCGTCGCGCTGGCCACGGCGGCGTTTCACGGCGGTGCCCCCGCCCAACTCCCACAACCGGGCAAAAAACTCTCGGCGGTTATTTCGCATCAGGAAGTCTGGGCCGCAGGCGTCACTTACCTGCGCAGCAAAAGCGCGCGCGTCGCCGAATCGCGCGATGCCGGCGGCGGCACGTTCTACGACCGCGTCTACGAAGCGGACCGGCCCGAGCTTTTTTTCAAGGCCACCCCACACCGCGTCGCCGCTCCCGGCGCCAGCGTTCGCATCCGCTCGGATTCCAAGTGGAATGTCCCCGAGCCCGAGCTAACCCTCGCGATCAACGCCCACGGCGAAATTTTCGGCTACACCATCGGCAACGACATGAGTTCGCGCGATATCGAGGGCGAAAATCCGCTCTATCTCCCGCAGGCGAAAGTCTACGATCGCTGCGCCGCCATTGGTCCGTGCCTCGTGATCAGCAAGGATCTGCCGCCGCCCTCCACCGTGGTGGCGATCGAAATTTTGCGCGGCAGTCAATCGATGTTCCGCGGACAAACCACCCTCGCTTCCCTCAAACGCCCGTTGCCGGCGCTCGCGCAATGGCTGTTTCGCGACAACTCATTTCCAGTCGGATGCTATCTCATGACCGGCACGGGCGTCGTGCCACCCGATTCATTCACGCTGGAACGCGGCGATGAAATCCGAATTACGATCGAGCCCGTCGGCACGCTCGTTAACACTGTGCTTTGACCATGGATCGCGATCCGTTGCTCGATTCGGCCGATGAGGCGATTTTCCAACTGCGCACCACGGCAGCCGGCCCGGCCGGACGATTGCCGGTCACGCCGGAAATGCTGAAGGAAATGAGCAGCGGCGATTTTTTTGGGTTAACCCAAAACGCCGGCATGGGCTGGAGCCCCGCGCAATTGTTGCGGCGGCAATTCCTGATTCTCAGCACGCAAGGCGGCGTGCGCGCCCCCGACGGTTCTCCAATCGCACTCGGCTATCATACGGGTCATTGGGAAATCGGCCTCCTCGTCGAGGAAGCGGCACGGACGATTTCCGCCAACGGCGGCCTGCCGTTTGCGGGAGCTGTGAGCGATCCCTGCGACGGACGCACCAACGGCACCGCCGGCATGCTCGACAGTCTCGCCTACCGCAATGACGCGGCGATCGTTCTCCGGCGACTGATTCGTTCGCTGCCCACGCGACGCGGTGTGCTGGGCATTGCCACCTGCGACAAGGGACTTCCCGCGATGATGATGGCGCTCGCCGGCAGCCCCGACCTGCCCACGGTGCTCGTGCCGGGCGGAGTTACTTTGCTTGCGGAAGAGGCGGAGGACACCGCCAAAGTCCAGACGCTTCCGGCGCGTTTTGCGCGCGGAGAAATCACGCTCGATCACGCCGCCGACATGGGCTGTCGCGCCTGCGGTTCGCCCGGCGGCGGATGTCAATTCATGGGCACGGCCGCGACCAGCCAGGTCGTCGCCGAGGCGCTGGGACTTTCGCTCCCGCACAGCGCGCTGAGTCCATCGGGTGCGGATATCTGGCGTGATTTGGCGCGACGTTCCGCGCTCGCTTTGATGGCTCTCGACAAGGCCGGCCAGACGACGCGCGATATTCTCACGGCCGATTCGATTCACAACGCCATGGTGTTGCACGCCGCAGTGGGTGGCTCGACGAATCTAGTGCTGCACCTCCCTGCCATCGCGCACGCGGCCGGCCTGACGCCGCCCACCGTCGCGGATTGGGCGCGCATCAACCGCCAGGTGCCGCGCCTCGTGGATGTGTTGCCCAACGGCCCGCGGCATTTTGCCACCGTGCAGGTTTTCCTCGCGGGCGGCGTGCCCGAAAGCATGCTTCACCTGCGCGCGCTCGGCCTGCTGAAACTGGACGCGCGCACCGTCACCGGGCGCACGGTCGGCGAAAATCTCGCCTGGTGGGAACAAAGCGAACGCCGCTCCCGACTCCGCGAAAAACTCCGCCAACTTGACGGCATCGATCCCGATGACGTGATCATGTCTGCAGATCAAGCGCAAAAAAAGGGGCTGACCAGCACGGTTACTTTTCTCGGGGGCAATCTCGCTCCCGAAGGCGCGCTCGTGAAAAGCACAGCGATTTCACCGGCGTTGCTCGATGCGAACGGCATTTATCATCACGAGGGTCCGGCGCGGATTTTCACGACCGAAGCGGCGGCGATCGCCGCGATCAAGCACTCCACGGTGAAACCCGGCGACGTGATGGTATTGATCGGGCTCGGGCCGGGCAGCGGCATGCCGGAAACCTACCAGATCACCGCGGCCCTGAAACACATGAAGGGCGGCGAACATATTCCATTGCTGACCGACGGCCGGTTTTCCGGCGTTTCGACCGGTGCGTGCGTCGGCCACATCAGTCCCGAGGCGTGGGCGGGCGGTCCAATCGGGCGATTGCGCGACGGCGATGAGGTCAGCTTGCGCGTCGATACGCGCGCCCTCGAGGGCTGCGTGGAAGTCATTTCGGTAACGTCCGCTGATCTTGCCGCGCGCGCGATTCATCCGGACCTCAAGCCTGATCCGCGCCTGCCGGCGGACACGCGCCTATGGGCGGCCTTGCAACATGCCAGCGGCGGAAGCTGGCGGGGCTGCGTCTACGATAGCGAACGCATCATCCGGTTGCTGGAATTGGGCGAGGCGGCCGAAGCGGCCCAAGCAAAAACATCCTCGCCCGCATCTCACTGACTTGCGGCCCCTCGTTTGAAGGTAGGGCGGATTATCCTTAATCCGCCGGTTCAGCATATTCGCACGCCGCAAAGGCAGTCGCGAATCCTGAGCGGCGCTTTCGGCTGTGTCTGGGAAATAACTTGCACGCTTTCCGCATCCGTCGGCGGGGAGCACCCACTCCGACGCAGAGGATTTACACCAAGGCAGCAAAGGTCACAAAGCGGCGGAATCAAACCGACGGAATCAAACGCGGAGGGCGCGAAGGACGCAGAGACCCCGAATTGTTAATTGGCCCAAAGCCCCCCTCCGGTATTCTTTGCGTGATTGAACGAGCTCTTCTGCAACCGCACCTTCGTGCGAGGCAAACACCGTTGCTACGTACTCGCACTGTCTGACCCATTTTCAGGCCAATCATGGCGAGAAGCGAAGCGACGACTCGTCCCGCCGAAGCCTTGGCGAAGTCGGACTCGTCGAACGGAACTGTTCGCGAAGGCAGACGCAATCCATCGAGCGGTTTCCGACCAGCTCAAGGCCCGAACTCGTCGTGGGCCTCACGATGACAGAAAAAAGTGTGCTTTATCCGGATTACTTGAGAGTGCCGAGTTCTTGCGGGGTGGTCAGGTAACGTTTGGTGGGGCGGTGCGCCGCAGATCGGTCTGAAGGTCGGCAAGCTTGATCGGGAGATC
>JAYVMJ010000380.1:0-2108 GCA_043759025.1 Verrucomicrobiota bacterium
CATATTGCGCAGGTGTTCGGTGCGCGGCGTGTGGTCATCCCGCAGGAAGAAGCCCGCAAAATCGAATGAGGATTCCTCCTCCGCATCGGCGACCATCGCGTCCAGCGACGCCATCCGTGGTTTCCGCGAGCGATCGATGATCCGGTTGCGCGCGACAGTGAAAAGCCACGCGCCCATTTGTTCGACGGGCCCAGCCGCCAGAGTCGTCGCCAATTGTTGCCACACATCCTGCATCACGTCCTCGGCATCGGCGTCGCTGGACACGCGCACCCGGATGAACCGCATGAGCCGGCGCCCCAGGTCCTGCACGACCTGGGAGATGCGTCTATTCTGCTCGGTGCTCATTAATTTTGAAACTGGTCGGACCGCGTCCATTTCCGGTTAAGACGAACCGGCCCGCAAAATATTGTACGTTATCGCGATTATTTTCCCCGGCCAACGATTTCGCGAGCGTAACACTCATCGAATGCTCGACAATCTGGAGCCGCAGCGACCTCGCTGCGGTGCCACCGCGGGCCCACTGAAGGATTTAACCACTGATAGTTTCGCTCAATGGCAGACGTGAAACTTTCGAAGTCACCTTCGACTGATCGTCTCCGGTTTTTGATCCGAAGGCGTCCACTAACCGTGGACGGAATCTGAAACGTATTTCATTTTACCATGGATTGCACGATGGAGACAATGCATTCGATCGCGCGAAAAATTGGGAGGAAACTTTTGGCTAAACCGCAAGCTGGAGCCGAAGCGACCCGCCGCGGCGCTCCCGCCTACATAAACCGTCTCAGCTTCGCGTGAAAAAACATCACGAGCACCAAAATCGCCCCGACCACGCCGAGCAATGGAAGCGGCAGTTTGCACAGCACGATCGGCAGGCCGGCAAGCAGGTACGTGCCGAAATACCAGGCGATCACCTTGCCGCCAAAATTATCGCGAAAGACAAAGGACATGGCCAGCAACGCAATCAAGGGAAAGCCAATGAGGATGATTGAAGGTATCATATAATTTTCAGGCTAACTTTGTCAGGGGTTATCTATCGTGGGCATTGTGCCGCAGATTCGAAAAGTATTGGGTGTTCGCGTTCATTGGTTTTCGCGGTTGCGCAGGAAGTACCACGCCAACGATCCAAACACGACCGACCGAATAGCGGCACCGGTGTCCCGTTTTCCTAAAGTAAAGGCCGCGATGTTCAGTGCAGTGAGGATGACAAATAAGAGGCCTGCCACCCGTCTCACCTTCACCGGCGACGATCGCTCAGTCAGCAGTGGCGCTGAATTCAGAAATTGAAACGCCCGCTCGTACGGGACCCCAAACGGAACAAGCATTTCCGCGCCGGTGGCCGGGCTAATCTCGCGCGTTTCGCGCAAGAGCTTCGCCGCCTTTTTTTCGGCGAGTCCATTCCTGGTTAAAATCCCCAAGAGTTCCCTTTCTTCAATGACGAATGTGCTCATTTTAATTTCGCGGAATGCAAAAGGCATCAATCTTTGAACACACAGCCTGCGTAATACTCTCCGCGCGGGAAGGCTCCGTCCATGTTCACCCGCCACCTCCGCAAGGTACCTTTTGCCCAAAGATAGACGACACCACTCAACGGTATTTCGGTATTTCCGAAACCACCGGCAGCCACGACGATATCGGGATATTCCGTCGGCTTACCATCCGCGTGCACGATGGAAAAAGTGATTTCACGCACACTGTCGTTAAACACATACACCGCCATTTTGTGCGGCGACCCCGCCGGTAAAACGCCCAGGGCTTCCAATCGCCGGTTGAAATCTGCGTCGTTCCGTTCGTTCATCACCCTCTCCCGCGTTTCCTCCTTATCTATTCGTATCCTTCGCTCAGTCGCGAGCGTGCGCGTGCGCGAATTCGGATCGTTGTCGCGTTGAGCATAACCCATCGATTTGATAAATTTCTGCCCTTGTTTTTGAAAGACGGCGCACACCGCACCAAAAATGACACAGATGATGATGAATTTCCTCATGCGATAATTTCGGAGTTTTTCTTCATCGATGAACGGTCGTTCATTCGCTCAGTTGAAATCGTCCCAGTGTTTCCGCCCGCAATACAGCATGGCCAAAAGCAAGCGGAGCCCTCCGCACAGTGAAACC
>JAYVMJ010000381.1:0-1856 GCA_043759025.1 Verrucomicrobiota bacterium
GGCGTTGTGCGCATTGAAGGCACCGACCGCCCGAACGGTCGCCTCGATGGCCGGTGAGAATCCGCCGTCGAGTTTCAATTTCAATTCCGACTGCGATTCCAATGAAACCGCGTACCGGTAAAACCCATTCTTTCCGAACGTGTGCGCGTCGGTTTTTAGTCCAGCCGCCGCTTTTACCGAAAGATAATTTGCGGGATCGAAAAATACCGCGCGCTTCGTGCGCGCGAACAGTGCGGCAAACGCCGCCTCGAGATCGGCAAGCTTGGCATAATGATCCGCGTGATCCCAATCGAGGTTGACGGCCAGCGTAACTTCCGGGGCAAAACCGTCGATCGTTCCATCGCTCTCGTCAATCTCCGCGATCACCCAGTCGCTGGCGTCCGCCCGTGCCGGCGGGAGCGCATCATTTTGAAAAAGCCCGCCGAGAACCCAACCGCATGAAAAATTGGCGCGCTGCAAAGCGGTGATGAGCATCGCGGTCGTGGTCGTCTTCCCATGCGAACCCACGATCGCGACCAACTTTTTCCCTTTCACGACCTCGGCCAGCATTTCGCCGCGGCGCACTTGGGGCAGGACCAACGCAGTGGCCCGCCGCCGCGACGCGTGCGTGATCGGCACCGCCGAGGAAAACACCACGAGTTGGGCATCCTCGGGCAAGTCGCCCGTCGCGGTGATCGTCGCACCGGCCCGTTCCAGCAATTCGCGCACGGCTGGATTCCAGCCATCGTCTTCTGCGCTGACTCGAAACCCCAATTGCGTGAGATGAAGTCCGAGCGGGGCCATGCCCATGCCACCGGCACCGAGGAGGTGCACTTGCTGAAAGTTTTGGCTGAAAATGGTGGGCGGCGTATTCATACGATCAACGGCGCGTGCCGCAACGGCCGGGTCGGAGGAATACCCGACGCAAGGTCTTCGAGATCGTGCACGATGATATCGATGCTGTTCTCCTGCGACATGCGGCGGAGATTGCCGCGAAATTTCGCCAGCAGCCAGTCGTTGAAAATCACGTCCATCACTTCCTCGCGGAGGCTCGGGAGCGATTCCTCTGAAACGACCACGCCCCCGCCCTGTTGTTCGAAATACGTCGCGTTGGCCCACTGGTGATTATCCGCCGCGTGCGGATAAGGAATCAGGATCGCCGGGGTTTCGCAGCGCACCAGTTCGGCAATCGTGCCGGCACCGGCGCGGCTGATCACGAGGTCGGCGGCGGAAAGCAGCACGCCCACGCGATCACAAAACGCCTCGAACCACGCCCGCACCACCTGCCCATTTTTTCCGTGCACGTCGCGACGGCCCGCGGTGCCTTTGCCCATGCCAGTGACGCAATAAATTTGGATTCCCTCGAGCGCGAAGGAAGAGAGATTCTGTTCCGCCCACTGGTTCAGATTGCTCGCGCCTTGGCTGCCACCCATGACCACAAGTAACTTTTGCGCAGGATCAACGCCCAGTTGCGCCCGGGCCGCTTCGCGCGATAGCCGCGAGATTTCATTGCGCACCGGCAAACCGGTATGGCGCACCATCACCCCGCGAATTCCCGGCATCCGCACGCCCGGCGGCAAATATAACCGCGCGGCGATCCCCGACAGCCGTCGCACCGCGCGGCCGGGAACGCGATTCGCTTCATGCAACGCCACGGGAATCCGCTGCAAACGTCCCGCGACCACCACGCCGGCATTCGTGAAACCGCCAAAACCAATGATCGCGTCGGGCCGGTTTGCCTTCAAAAACCGCCAGCTGAAAAGCAGCCCCTTCGCTTGCTTCACGATAAAACGCGCCAACACATCCGGACGAAGACCGAACGGCGCGCTGGCTACGCGCTGCGCCGAAAGATGCGGATATTTTTCGACCAAGCGGGT
>JAYVMJ010000382.1:0-3933 GCA_043759025.1 Verrucomicrobiota bacterium
AGGAGTAAAGGCGGCGAAAAGTCCCGGGTTGAATCGACATCGGGATCAATCGCTCAACGTGCTGATGTCCGGCCAACGAAAATCGAGACCCAAGCACGCGGCGACGCTGGCGGACGTCGGTCGCCTTGCCGGGGTGTCCGCGACGGCGGCGTCGGCGGTGGCTGAACCAGGCGCGCACTTGCCGCCCGGCGGATGCAAACGATCGGGTGCGCCGCGGTGTTGGAAAGGGGGCGGGTTGAACGACTATTTGCTGGAGATATTCAAGGGGGTACTCGCGGCCGCGTCGAATTACGGGCAGAATACGGCGGTTTTTACCCTGCAAAATTGGGAGGAAGACGCCGCCCGTTTGCCCGGACTGTGCGACGGTCGGATCGACGGACTCATTCTGATGGCGCCCACGAGGAGCCTTCCGCCGGAGGTTCTTCCTTCGCACACGCCATTTGTTTCGATTCACGCCAATTCCAATCTGCGGGGCGTGCCGAATATCGAAAGCGATGAAGAACACGGCGCCTACGAAGTGGCCGCAGCTCACGTCAGTCCGGCAACCCCCGCGTGAAATGGGAATTCGCGCCGTCAGCTTTTGTTGGAAAGAATCGAAAAAGGCGCGGAGAAAACCACCGCGCCCGCGAAGTCGATCATCCTCCCCGGCGAACTCATCCTGCGCGCCTCCTTTTCCGCTCCGCCAACGGTGGACCGGATTGTCCCGGTGTTGTGCTGATTTCCGAATGACATTCCTCGAGAGGCGTTTCTTTGGGGACAAAGAAATGTTTCCGTTTATTTCCGGCCTTGCTTCATCCACTCCTTAATCGTTTTTTCCGATGAATAGTTTTCCTTTTGGATTTCCACCTTTCAGTCGCCGCTTGGCGCTCTTTCTTCTCGGGCTGTTTTTTTTTGCGGGAGGCTCCGCCAGGGTTGAGTTGAGCGGAAAAACTTCGACGTGGAAGGATGCGCAGGGCGTTACCTTCCGAGCCGAGCCGATGGAGATTTTAGGGCCTTGGGCGCTGTTCAAGACTACCCCATCGACGGGAAAAAAAGTGCTTTTACGGGGCCTTCCACCGGACGAAATCCGGCGTTTTAGCGGGGAAATTTCCCTGCTGCCACCCCGTTCGGATTCTTGGGCGACGGCGCACGGCCTCGTTACGCGCGAGTTGTACGGGCATGTACTCCGAGTGAATAATCGTGTGTTGGTGCCGGCGGATCTCACGCATGCCCCCGAACCGCAGCTGCTCCTGGTATTGTATGGATCGCACAATGACGGCGAATCATGGCAAATGTTGGGTGGTCCGCTGGCGGCGGTTTATTCGCGAGTTCAACGGGTTTATCCGGGACTGCTGGAGACAGTTTTTATTGGAATCAGGCATACCGCGGCGGAGCACCAGAAGATGGCGGTCGAAACAGGAATGCCGTGGCTCGTCGCTAATTTGGCGGACGAGGAGAACATGGTGCACCTTACCCGCTTTGTGCCGACGGAGGGAACCGGCATGGTGCTGCTTTCCCGGGAGGGTGTACCGTTGCTGTCGGCTCGTGCTTCCAGTATGACCGCGATGCGGGAATTTGCCGATAAGGTTTGCGATCTGCTGTGGCAAATCGATCCGTCGAATCCCCGTTCGTGGAAGGATCGGCTCGCGTATTTTGCAGCGATTCGTCCCGTGGAGTTTGCGGGTTCGCACGTTGAGCCGCTGCTTGTCGGTGATCCTCTGCGCGCGGAGGCGCTGCGGAAATATAGTGTAATGCGGGTAAGCGCGCGATTGACAGTGGCGGCCGATGGCAAGGTCACTCCCGCGATTCACTCGACCGCCGCTGAGCTGCCTCCGGAGTTGGTCGTCCCTTTGACGCAGGCGTTGAGTCAGGCCGTAGTGCTGCCCGCCATCGACCACGGCGCATCAGTTGCGGGCGGGCTCGATTATGATTTGAGAATTCCGCCCGAGAATCGACAGTCAGAGGCTGACGCAAAATGGATCCGGAGTTCGGACTATCCCGTGTTGCCCGTCAGCGACTGGCTTTTGCTGCGTCCGATCAAGGTCCCGGAACAGGATTTTACTTCCGCGGTGGAAAGTGAAACGCCGGACGGAATGGTGGTATTCAAGGCACTACAGGTATCAAACGAGAAAGTCTCACACGCGGCGCAGATGAACGCTTTCAATTCGGATTGGTTTTCTGCTGCGGGTGCTGCGAGCGTTCAGCCAAAGGAGGGCGAAAAACAATCTGTCGACGGCAAGGAACTCGTCTGGCACCCCGTCAAAGCGGTCGACGGCTACGTCGATCTGCTGAGCGGCATGGGCAATCAGGATTACACGGTGGGCTACGCTTGGACGGAATTCGAAGTTCCCGCTGACACCCCGGCCTGGCTCGGCCTCGGGAGTGACGACGGCGTTAAAATCTGGCTGAACGGTGAGTTGGTGCACGACAAGTGGATCCGGCGCCCGAGTCGAATTGATGACGACGTCGTGCCGCTGCAACTGAAGCGTGGACGCAACCGACTTCTGCTCAAAATCCAGAACGCGACCGATCGATGGAGTTTCCTCTATCGAATTCGTACCGAACCAAAATGAACGGCGCGGATCGATGGTTCCTTAACGAATTCTGTTATTTGATCAGCACTCCGCCGCAGATGACTTGGTCGACGGGATTGCCACCTAGTTCGTAGGCGAGCTGACGTTCATCCTTGTGACGAAGGAGAACGAGATCGGCGCGCTGGCCGGACTCGATCGTGCCGCGGTCGGAAAAACCAAGCACGGCGGCAGCGTTGACGGTGGCTGCGACGATTGCCTCGGCGGGCGACAAGCCGCAGAAACGCACCGCCAACGCGATGGCGAACGGCATGGAATGGGTCGGCGCGGTCCCGGGATTACAATTAGTTGCGAGCGCGAGTGCGCCGCCGGAGTCTGCAAAGAATCCCGCGCGCGCATAGCGTCCATCGGTTTGAAATCCGGTGCAGGGGAGAATGACGCCCATGGTGCGCGACTGCGCGAGCGCCAGCAGATCGGTTTTTGTGGAGGCTTCGAGGTGGTCGACGCTGCGTGCGTTCAAACGAATCGCCTCGGGCACCATACCGAGCGAGTTGAATTGATCCGCGTGCACGCGAATCGGATGATGCTTCGAGGCTTTCTCGAAGAAACGCACGCAGGCGTCGACACTCCACGCGCCTTTCTCGCAGTACGCGTCGACGGTCACATCGGGAAATTCCTTGGAGACCGTCGGCAACATCTCCTTGGTTACCATCCGCGCGTACTCGTCCAAGTCGCCCTCGAAGGCGTGGCCCAATAACGCGGTCGGCACGATGGTGCCAGGCCATTCCTTGCCTGCGCGCACGATCGCACGCAGCATTTTTAATTCTTCCTCGGCCTGCAGTCCGTAGCCGCTTTTGATTTCAACGGTCGTCGTGCCATCGCGCAGCAGTGCGTCGAGGCGGGTTTTAAGATGGGCGGCGAGTTGTTTTTTTGTTGCTTCGCGCACGGCGCGTACGGTCGCTTGAATGCCGCCGCCGCGTCGATCAATCTCCGCTTGCGGGACGCCGCTGAGTCGTTGCTCCCACTCGGCCAACCGAGCACCCGCCCAGCAGATGTGCGTGTGGCAATCGACGAACGCCGGCATGAGCACACGCCCTTGGGCATCGATGCCCTCGGCGTCCGAGGGCGCTTCGACCTTTGGACCAACGGCAGCGATCTTGCCGTCGACAACCAGAACCTCGCCCTGCGGAATGACGCCCAATTCGCCCATTTCCTTGCCGCGCCGCGGACGATTCAACACGGACGAGCCTTCACTGGCGGGAAGCGATAAGGTAAGGACACGGGCGTTGCGGATGAGCAGGGGCATCAGTCCAACAAAGAGGAAGCATGATGGAAGCAGGTCAAGGAGAGGATTGCGTCCGCTAGCAGCCTGTCGGACTTTGCCGACTGAAGGCGTCTACAGATAAATATTCGCCTTCGAATA
>JAYVMJ010000383.1:0-4602 GCA_043759025.1 Verrucomicrobiota bacterium
CTGACCGGCGTATTGCTCGCCTTCGGAAGATTCACCTTGGTGCCAGCGACCGAGGCCGTGCACATCAGGATGAAAATGACGAGCAGAACGTAGGCGAGATCCAACATCGGCGTGATGTTGATATCGTCGTACGGTTTGTCTTCTGACTGGACTTGCATGGAAGATTCCTCGCGGTCGGTTATTCACTCGGCTCCGAATAAAATTCGGCCAGTTTAGAAACGAATTCGTCGATGAACACATGCATGTCGCTCGTGACGACTTTGATTCGCGTGAGCAGGTAATTGTATCCAAACAGCGAAGGAATCGCGACACCCAGACCCGCGACCGTGGCGAGCAAGGCAGCGGCGATACCAGGGGCGATGGCGTTCACGTTGACCTCGCCTGCCTGCGCCACGGCGGCGAAGGTGATCATGACGCCGACCACCGTCCCGAGCAGCCCAAGAAAGGGGCCGCCGGAAATCGCGATGGTCAGCAACACCATTTGCGCATTCAGCCGCTGGGTTTCGCGAACCAAACCACCATCCAGTGTCGCGCGAATCGCCTGCATCGATCGCGCCGATAGGACCTTCTCAGCATCCGACCGGGTGGCGGACAAGCGATGCTGAATCTCCACGATACCGATATGATAAATGCGATACAGCGGAGTGCTGATCATGGCCCGGTGAGCTGACGCGCCGAGACGTCCACTCATGTTTTTCGGGTCGTTATTCTCCGAACTCTCCAGCGCGGAGAGATCCATCGCCACGTGGCTCCATTCGTCCAGGAACTGCACGTTTCCTTTGCCAATTCGATTCAAGTAGGAAGCTTTTCGCACCATCACCGTCCAGCTGATGAGCGACATCACCGCCAGAATACCAATGACCACCCAGCCATCGACGGTGAGCGAGCCCACGATCACCCCGATATAGCCAGTCTTGAAGGCGTTGAGCCAGCTGGTCTGGCGCTCATCATCACCTACCGTCATGAATTTCGCGGTTCCATCCCGACCCTGGCCAAGCGCCGCCGCCCGGATCGCGCCGACGGAACGGGCCACCTTGGAAATGTTCAGTTCGTCGAATTCCCCGTTGAAAAGACCTCCCGTATTCGTTGAGCCATTCTCGCCGTCGCCGCCTAAAATCGTCGGTCCATCCAAGGCTGGTAACGGGGCTTGCAGCACGGTGTACAGTTCGCCGTCGAGATAGAGGGTGATCTTGTCGCCCGATGCGACGATGGCCAAATGATGCCAGGTATTTGGCGCAACCGCCGCTGCGACACCGCTTCTGATCCCGGCACCCCGGTTGGTTACTGCGACAAACGGAACCCCGTTGTCGGCTCCGACGAGAAAATACTTCGCACCATTCCGACGGCTGAAAAACACCGCTTGCGATTGCGGCGTGCCAAACTTGACCCACGCTGACCAAGTCATCGCAGCACCTTCGCTCCAAGACAGCGCGGGCGAAGCCGGAATCGTTACCGTCGTCTTGCCATCGATTCGCAGTCCGGTGCCAATCATCGAACCTTCGCTTGGCACCCCCGCATTCTGGGCATTGTTGCCCGAACCGGTGGAATCGTACGCAGGCTGGCTGTGCTCGGCGAAGTGATAAACCAAAACGGTATCCGAGTCATAGGTGCCTTTCGCATCCTCGACCTTTGGAGCCTTGCCGCTGGAATCGCCGTAGTAGAGCCAGACGATATTCTGGGCGTTGGGTTTCAAATCGGGAACGTTCACCCACACAAACGCTTCGTTGAGCAGGGAATCCCATTTCTCGATATGATAAGTCAGGAGTGTTTTGTTGTCCTCGGCCACAAACCGCAAATCGCTCCCGTCCGCTTGCGCGAGAGCGAACTGAAAATTTCCGTCGAACAAACGCACCAGCACCGGCACCGGCCCGATGGGATCGTTGATGCCGAGACCGGCGCTGGTCGTGTCGAGCGTGATTTTTTTGCGAACCGTCCACTCGCCATTCCACCAGGAGGAGGCGCGTGCGGTGCCAGTCGCTCCGAGGAGCAGCGTCCCAAACAAAAGAAGCAGTGGCAGGAATTTCAATTTCGCTCGAGTGATCATAGTGCCCATGGGAAAAATCAGTGAAGGTGTGAGAGAGAGCCCCGGCTCAGTAGTCGAACTCCGCTTTGAAGGTGACACGAGTGGTGTGCGGCAGGGCCTGTCCCACCTTGAGCTGCGGAAAACTCGCGGTGACGGATCCGTCAAAATGATCGGTAAACCGCAGCCGGCTCCCGACTCCGTAACTGAGAAAATCAAAATGATTTTTCTGGTCCGGCAACGAATTATTCACCTTCAGCCAACCTCCGTCCGAGAAAACATAAAACCGCCAGTCGCCTTTCTTGCCCGTGATGAGGCCCAGTAGAGAAGGGCTCCGCAATTCAAGCGAACCGAAGAGCGAATTATCCCCCACCGCTTCCGCCTCGAGATAGCCGCGGACCGTGCCCAACCCGCCTCCGCTTGCCTGCTCTCCGCTCAAAAGCGGCTGATCGGCAATCTGCCCCTGGATCTTGCCATAGAGCTGCAAGCCACCGGGCAATTCGCGGGTTTGCGCCAGGTCGCCGCGAAAATAGAGGAAGTTGGCGTCGGCATTGTAGCGACTGTTGTTGAACTCAGCCGTGTTGCTGCCCACACCGCGTAGATGAAAAGTCACTCCGGCGTTGAACTCCGTCGTGACACGCTTGTTTTGCCACATCGCGGAATAGTTGGCGTCGATTGGATAGTAGGTGATCGGCGTCACAATTTCCGTCGCTGGCGACGTGCCCGACGCGCCCAGCTTCACCGTCTGGTCGAAGCGTTTGTAGGTGAGGCCGACACTCGCCGATTGGCTGAAATTTTTCCCGGCGGGGAGACTGAAGTTGGCGCGCAAGCCCGCGTTTGTGCCCCGCCCTGTTACTGCAGTGTCCCCTAGGGTCGACACATTGCTATCTTGTTTCGTTCCACTCGCCAACAACGTGAACCAATCGACTTGCGGGAAACGCGCGAGATAGTACGCAGAAAAAACCTTCACTTCACTGGTGTCCTGCGGAGAAACTTGGAAACTGAATCCGGCTCCTTGCCCGGCTTGCCAGAGATTGTTTGCGCTCACTGAGGCGTTGACTCTCAAGGGGGTGGTATTCGGACCGTATCGGTTGTTGAGTTCGGCGCTCGCATGCAGCGGCGGTTTTTCCTTCACCTCCAAATCGACATCAACCGTGTCAGGTGCCACGCCAGCATGCAGCGATGGCGTCACCTGCCGATCCGGCAGTTGATTCAACGCGACGATATCCGCCGGCACCTGATTAAAATTGATTACGGTCCCCTCGGCCAGCGACGGGGCCATCGCCTTAATTTGTTTCGGTGAAGAATATCGTGCACCCCTCACCCGCAACCGCCCCACCGGCCGCTCGACCACCTGCAGATGGACGATGCCTCCCTTGACCTGCTGTTCCGGCACCTGTACCGCCACAGTCTGAAAACCTTCATCGTGATACGCCTGTTCGAGGGAAGCACGGGCCAATTCCACGTCCTCCTTGGTTCGTCCCGGCCCGAGGTAGGGATAGACGGCCTCCTCAATTTTTCGCCGCGACAATTTTCGCGCGCCGTCGACCCGGTATTCGTTAATGAAAATTGTTGATCCACCTTGCGCACCGGACGCAGGTTGGGTCGCAGGGTTTTCCAAGGCGGCAGCGGATAGCTGACCTGCCAAAGTCAGCGCTGCAAACAAAACAACCAGCCGCGATCCCCGGCAAAATCCGGTAAAAACTGAAAAATGTGAACGACAAAAACGCAAAGGGCGGAAGAGACGAACGCGTAAACGCGCATCCCGGTGTGAGTGAAAGAGTGGACTGATTACCGCGATAACGGTGAATCGAAGTCACAAAACGAATCGACCTAAAGCCTTTCAAGTTCCGTCGCGACATGCGCAATAATGTAACAAAACCCGCGCGGTTTAGGTCGGTGAAAACGACCGTTTCAGTAAAAAGTGAATGAGTTGTTTCACGGTTGTCACACAATCCGCCAACGCGCCGCTCTCATCCGATAGCGTCCAGGGAAATTTTCGTGCCGTTGCGTTTCACTGATTGCAATTTTTCCCGCCGCCTTGTTCGGTGAACGCATGAATGGACAGGCGTCTCGCGATCTCTCTGAATTGGCCTATCACATCGTCAACCTCTGTAGTTTCTGGCGCCGCACCGAAAGCGATTCGCTGAGGAAACACGAAATCAACGTGCTTAGTAAGATGATCGGAATCTGTCTCGGCATCAGGGATGCAGATAGGATTGCGCGGGCGGTCGTCTCGGAACTCGATTCCCTCACCATCGTGGAAACCGATGGTGAAATTAATCCCGACGGAATCGAAGTGGTGTTCGTCTCCACTCTCCTGCAAGAGCAAATACGGGAATCGGAAGTTCCCGCCGCCACTGCCTTCTGGTCCTCCGTGTTCGAGCCACCGATTAAAACCGCTGTGTCGGCTGCGGCCATCTGAACATGTCGGATATTCGAAAGCTGCGATAACACCCGCGCTTTCAAAATCGGATTCCCCGCGATCCGGACGTGTGGGAACAAACATTTGGAAAATGGATCGAACGCCACGTTGGCTGCCGTGTGTCTTATCGCCGGTCGATCTTGCGTTAAAAATTCCG
>JAYVMJ010000384.1:0-6881 GCA_043759025.1 Verrucomicrobiota bacterium
CCAGCGCCCGGGAAAGACCGTACTCGGTGCGCCGCACCTGGTGGGGCTTTTTATGGCGGATGCTCCAAGGCAACGCTTCCTGTCGGGCGGTGGTCCGCAACTCCAAGCGATGCTGGTGCTCGAAGGTCGGTCCGGCGTGGACGAAGGCACCAGCGCTTATTGTCAGGCGCGGGGCCGGGTGCCGGAATCGTTGTTGGAAGACGCCCCGAAAGTCAGCGCGCAGGCCGCAGTTAGCCTGACCGCAGCGGGCGCACCCTTGCTTGCAGGGCCGCGTCGTAAAGACAATCGATGGCACGACGCTCACCTTGCCCGACACCCCGGAAAACCAAGCGTGCTATCCGCAACCCAAGTCGCAACAGCCGGGCTGCGGTTTCCCCCTGCTCAATCTGAGCGTGGTGTGGAGCGAGCGGGGGGCCGCGATCCTGGACCAAGTCAGCGGCGATCACCGGTCGACAGCTCTCTTATCGTCCACCCGATCCCTTCCCTGCCGGGCCAACCCCAAACATAGCGGCGACGCAGTTACCTTCGGCTCCCGGTGGCCATATCTCCACCGAACGACGACTTTCACGTGTTGAGTTCATGTATGTGCTAACGCACGAGCCGCAGCGACCCCGCTGCGGTCCGTCAACACCAACCCCAAACCCACAGCGAGGTCGCTGTGGCTCCATCCAGCAGTAACGATCACCGGAACACCCACGGGCGCTATTGAAAAAACGACCTCTTCCTACAACCGGCAGATTCCGCTTACCGTATTGGTTAATAGGCTCTGGACCTCGTCACCCCGCTCCAAAAACGGTAAAGCGTTTCCCGCAGTCGGCATGCACAGCCTTCGCGCGCCACGCGTTATTTTGACGGCGGCAATGACTCGATCGAATAAACGTGAAACACCGCGTTGATGAGTCCGGGACTGGCGCGATCCGCCGATAGCACGCAGCCCTCAAGGCTCAGATACGGAGCCCGCGCCGACAGTTCGGTATAAAAATTCACCAAACCTGCAATATCCGCCCGGCGGATGGTTACCGTGAAGTTATTCAAAGCGAATTGGTCGGATTGCAGGGTTTTGCCCGTGACGAGTTCCGGCGTAAGACTGGACGTCATCCGGCTGAGCTCTGAAAAAGCCTGGGAAGCATCGAGCATCTTCGTCGGTTCCAAGGTTCGCGCGACCATCGCCGCATGGGTTTCAATTTCCGTCCGACGGGACAGCCACAGCTGCTGGATTTCGTGATCGGTTCGGTAGTTACTAAATTCCTGACGAAAGACCCCCAGCCGCCGTACTGCCACCGGGGCCCACCAACTGAAACCGATGAGGGCAAAAACCAAAATAAGCAGGCGTTCCCGCAGCGATCGATTCTGGAAAAACTTTTTCATTTGCCACCTCCTGCCTGAAACCAACCCGGTTTGAAGGTAATCTCGTAATGAAAGACGATCATGCGATCGCGGCTGTTCTTCTCCGTCACCTCGAGTTTTTCGATGCCCGGAATTTTACGCGCGTCCACTTCAAAGGTCGACGTGTCGTCGGCGCTATTCGCCTGGCCCCGAATATCCAACTGCCAGGGGCCTTTCGTCGTCACACTGTTAAACTCCAATCCAGCCGGTCGCTTGTTGTTCAGGACATTGATCATTTCAAACGCCAGCAGCCGCTGGGTCGAAATTTCATCCATCCGCTTTGCCACGCTCTGCGTTTGCTCGATTTTTTTTGCCAAGGGCGCTTGGGAATCCAGTTCCGCTTGTCGGCCGGAAAGCCAGAAGCGGCCTGCAAATAAACCCAGCTCTAAGACCATACACGCCGCCAAGCCAATCAGGACCCCGGCAAACCCGCGCCACAGCAAGGTATCGCGTCGAGAGGTGAGCCGGCGCTCCTTGAGCAATTCCTTGTCGCGAATATCCGCGTGAGCGAGCCCGACCTCGTCAAACCGCGCTTCAATCCCCCCCGAGCCGAGCCGCAAAATCAATTCCCGGTTTTCCTGCGCAATCTCCACCGCCGGCCGGAACGTTTTTAGCGCCGCGTCTGCACGCAATTCGGCTTTTTGCCGGGCTTCGGCCACGAACTCGTCGCGTCCGATTGCTTCCTGCGTTCTCACCAAAATCGCCGCGGGGAGTTCACTGCGCCCGTCCCACGAAACCGCTTCCAACTCGTCGCCATTCTCCCGCAGCGAGACGCCCGCGGGCTGAACCGCATTCGCTCCCAGCCAGACAGAGAAAGTGGGCAGCACCGCCGTAGCGTCCGCCCATGTCGCCGTTTCTTCAGGCGGAAAATTCTTCCGGAATGCGGCAAAAACCAACGCCTCGGTTCGCGCGGGGTTGGTCCGGAATCCATAATAAAGCTGGCTCGCCGGAAAAGGGGAGAAACCCTCCAAAGCCAATTCGACCTGTGTCGACGCATCGCCGTCCGGAGCCAGCGGCACCCGTCGGACAAAAAACTTTTCGCCCGGCGCAAACGCGACGCTTCCGCTCCGCTTGGAGGCAGTGGGAACTGAGGTATTTGCCTGCGTCATATCATTGAGCGGGTCCGTCGGTTTCTTTAAGTTCAAGGATGCGGAATGGATAGTCGATACTTTTGCGAGTGAGCGCGCGGGGGTCAACCGGCGTGGGTGGCGGGACGTTGGGATCGGGGTTGTCCGGTGCGGTGGTGGTGGGTGCCTGATTTGACGAGCCGCCGGGCTGAACCACGGCTTCCAACAAAAAGACGCGGGCACCCTGCTTGACCGTTACGAGCACCCGCAAACATTGCACCTCCGCACCCAGACCGGTTTGGCCCGCCCCGGTTCCCAAAAGTCCCGCTGCTTCCGCGACGGAACGAAAATAGGTCGGCGGGTGCGCCGGATCCGTGCTCCCCGAGGTTTCTTTTGATAGTGCGTCGGCTTGGGTCTGATCGACGCCCATGCCGACCAACACGGATGAATTTGCGGAGTTCACGTTCACAGCGCTGAAATCGTACAGCGAGGTTCCGTTTCGAAACCGGTTTCCTAATTCGTTCCAGTGTCCGTCGTCATCGAAAAAAAGCTTCTTGGCCACGCTGACGGCGCGGAGCTCCTCGAAGGTCCGGATCGGTCGTTCCGGCGGTCCATACGGCAGCGGGGAATTTTCGTAGTTGCGCGGATCGGCGTCCGATGAGCCGGGAAGATAACCCTTCTTTGTCCAAACCAGCAGGGCGTCGGTCAGGCGTTCGGCATCGGTGACCGGAGCGCCAATCGTTTCGAGATAATGCTCCAGCACCGTTTGAGTCGCCTGCGGCAGGGAAAGTTTTCCGGTTTCATCCAGGAACGACACAGAAACATCGAAGCCGGGCGGCGGTTGATAATTGGCGTACTGCAACGGCTTGTCCCATCCTTGCTGGGGCGCGTGTAAACCGCCGTCCGCCGCGGAAACATCGGCCAGCACCGCGAGCGTGACTTCCAATCCGGCGTAAGCCTGATCGCGAAGCGTCGCCCGATTCGCCGCTTTGCTTTCCGCGAGTAACTCGGTTTCCGCCCGGTCCATCAGCCGCGTCAACAGAAACGCCGTGAGTAATATCACCCCGAGCACAAAAAGAATCACCGATCCCCGCCGGAAAGGGCGGGAGCGCGGGTGATCAGTTTGAGTGGAACGGGAAAACATGTTCAGAAAAGTGGCAATGCGCCGTCGCGCGCCGGCAGCATCAGGGTGTGTTCGATCGTGATTCCACCGTGGGCGAAGGTCAGCTTTACACTGTCCGGCACCAGCCAGTGGCCCTCGGCGGATTTTTGCAGGCTTGAGTTGCTGTGCCACGAACCGGTGTCGGCGTCGCGATAAAAGTATTCGAGTTTGGTGACGAAGGGCGAAATCAGCACCGCGCGGGGCGCCGTTTTCGCGTAATCGATCTCCAGCACCGACTGCCAGTAAAGCATCAATCCGCGGTTCGGTTCGACGCCGAGCGAGCATTGGACTTCCGGCAACGGCGGACCATTCCAGACGAGCAGGCGATCGCCATCGGCAAGATTAAAGCCCAACAAATCGGCCGTCCCCGCACTGACCGTCCGCACTTCCCTCACGGTAAACGGCTCCGCCAACGCACTCGAACCGATGGGCAATGTCGCCCGGCGAAACATCGCTTCCAAATGCCGCGTGACGGCATTGACGTGCTGCTCAAAAAGCCGCTTCTCGCTGCCGTGACCCCAGATCTCCCCCATGGAAAAAACAAACGTGAACAGGGCCACAAGCAGCATGGCCATGATGGAAATGGCCAGCAGCAGCTCCACCAAGGTGAACCCTTTCCGGTCGGCCGATGACTTGAAGCGCGCGATCATTGCTGCCGGTCCTTGAATAATTTCGCCTGGCTCGCCGCCCTCAGTTGGTTCCGCTCGGCCGGATCGGACCAGCTCGGCCGCAACAGCATGATTTTCTGCTCCTGCACGCGTGATTCGTTACCCGTCGCAAACTCCGGCTGCGATTGGATCGTCACGGTGAAAAGATCTGCCACGTTGGTGCTCTCGATGGTGGCTTTCCACTGCACATTGCTGTTGTCGGGAAGTTGCAGCTGCCCACCGGCCTCGACTTTAGTGCGATCCGGCTCCGACAACACAACGGACCTGATCAACTTCCATTCTTCCTCGCTTTGCTGGCGCCGGCCGACCGCTTGATAACCGCCGAGGATATTCAGATAGCTGACCGCCAGCACCACCGCGGCCAGCGCGAAAATAGCGAGGCTGATCAACACCTCAACCAAGGTGAACCCGCGGGGCGTGGGAGGCGTCCGTTTCATTTTGGCGGAGCGACCAGCATCGGCGCGCAAGTCCATGGGTCGATGGCGAGCGTCCATTTTTGGTCATTTTTGTCCACGAGTTGGGCTCGAAAGGAATCACAGCACCCATCCGGATAAAACGTCACGGACTTGAGCGCATCAGTTTCGCTCAACTGGCCGCCCAACAAGAGCAAGCCCTGCGCGACGACGGGCAGGAGTTGTAATTCCTTTCCGGGAAAAGGCAGCGTTTTGCCTGTAGCCGTTTCGCCCTTCCATTCCAGCTGATGCTTGTCCTCATTGTAGTGAAGAAACACCTTTTGGTTGCTTTCCAACGAGAGCTGTCGCGCCGCATTGACTCCTTGCCAGAATACGTCGTCCACCCGCGGCTCCTTGGCGCGAAACAGATTACTCGCGCCGCCGATGAACGCTGTCGCCGCAACGGCCAGCAACGCGACGACCACGAGAACCTCGATCAGGGTGAATGCAGCACCGCGTTGCACACGTAACGGAAGGTTGTCCGGCTTCGGTGCGTAGATCGGACGCACTCTCACCAATTGCCGATATCGTCGCTGGTGCCCTCAACCCCATCCGGTCCCTTCGAGTAGAGATCGTAGCTGCCTTTGTTGTGGATACCGGGATAACGATATTGATAAGGTGCATTCCACGGGTCGGGTGTGACCTTGTCCGCGTAAGGTCCGTGCCAGCGATCCCCGGCGCTGGCGGGTGCAGTGATCAAGGCGTTGAGTCCATCCGCCGTCGACGGATAGTCGCCCATGTCGAGTTTGTAGCGCACAAATGAGGTCTTGTAGGTGTCGTTTACCATCGCCGACGTGATTTTCGTTTGGGCACCGCCAAACGAATTGCCAGCGCTGTTCAAAAGCAGTCCGGCCAGCAGGCCGATGATGGCGACGACCACGAGAATCTCGACCAGCGTAAAGGCGCGAATGGAATTTCGTTTCATAGATCAGTTTCTTTGGGGGATGGGTTGTGGCCCGGGGGAATTGGAAGGCTGGGGTTGCGGACCCTCGCCATAATGGGGCTGAACGCCCTGCGGATTTATGTTGGGTACTATGGTCTGGTTGCGCAACGCACGACGGCGACGGATCTCCTCCTGAATCTGCTGGATCCGCTGTTGGTCAATAGCCGTTGGCATCGTCGGCCCCGCCTGCACCCAGGGATTGCCGGGGTTCTGCACTACCGGCACGGGACCGGTCTGCGGCGTAGGCGCTTGGTAAACCTGGGCGACAGGGGGAGCCTGCTTGATCGCGAGCGTCATGGCCTTACCTTGATAATCCACGGTGATTGTCTGTTTTCCGGCATCGTAGAACTTAACCGAAAAACCATTCACCGGGTCATTTAATTCCACCCAATTGGAACGTCGAGTGGCCGTCTCGTAGATGCTGAAGAATTTACTGTTATTCTCCTCGAGAATAGACCGAAATTCAAACGGCTCGGTCGACGCATTACTTCCGGCACCACCTGATCTCAACGTCCCGAAAGGTGAATTATTGACCAATCCGCTCAAATCCATTTTGGCGGGAGCCGCCGCAGCCTCGGCTCCCCACAGCTGGACAGCCAACGAAGCGGATACCAAAACAATGATGAAGAAACGGGGGGCCATGAATGGACTATGACGCTTAATAAGACGGGAAGGTTCCGCAATGCTTAAGCTTAAGCATTAGAACTAGAAATCAAATTCGTCGGGCCGTACGGCCACAAAACGGAATCCGTCAAACCGGACGGCCCAGCGGTCCGTCCCTCCCTTGGGCTCACTTCCCATATTGTTCGTCGCTTACTTTCTCCAGCCACTCGACGACTTTACCGTCGATGGCTTCCTGGATTGCGGTGTGGGTCATCGACGTCGTGGGTGCCGCGCCGTGCCAGTGTTTTTCGCCCGGCGGAAACCAGACGATGTCGCCCGGGCGAATCTCTTCAACCGGTCCGCCCAGCCGCTGTGCGCGCCCGCAGCCCGCCGTCACGATCAAGGTCTGGCCGAGCGGATGAGTGCGCCACGCCGTCCGCGCTCCCGGTTCGAAGGTAACGCTCGCCCCAGCGACCCGGGCCGGAGCGCCTGCCTGAAACAACGGATCGACGCGGACCGTGCCCGTGAACCAATCAGCGGGACCTTTATTGGAGGGTTGTGAACCAGCGCGTTTGATTTCCATGGGAATAGATTCTTTTT
>JAYVMJ010000385.1:0-5121 GCA_043759025.1 Verrucomicrobiota bacterium
GGATCGAGGTGGAGCGCGACCTCCGGGCGCGCTGGGTACCGGCTCACGTGGCAAAACCCGCCCGCCGTTTCGACCAGCTCAAGGTCCCGAGCCTGTCGATGGAGAGGTCGGTTTTGTCCGAAACTGCTTCTTTTCGCGTCATTCGTGTGTTTCGTGGGCCACTCTGATCGCATGGTTCCGTCTAAGATCGGTCAGTTCTTCGCACTCACCCACTCGACCGCGGTGGCGCGGCCGTCGGCACCAAACTCAACTTGCGTGGCCGAGAGTCGGACATCTCCCGTCGCCACTTCGAATCGCCGTGGCAATCCATCCAGGAATCGTCCGACGACGGGTGCGATCTCGCGGCCAAGCACGGATTCGTGCGGTCCCGTCATGCCGACGTCGCACATAAAAGCGGTTTGTTTGCGCAGCAGCGATGCATCCGCCGTGGCCACGTGCGTGTGGGTGCCGAGCACGGCCGTCACGCGTCCGTCGAGATGCCAGCCCAGCGCCTGCTTTTCAGAGGTGGCCTCGGCGTGAATTTCAACGAGGACGCCGTCGTATTTGCCAGCGAGTTTCTGCAACATCGCATCCGCGCAGAGAAACGGGCACTCGGCCTTCATGCCGATGAAACTGCGGCCGAGCACGGTGAAAACCAGCAGGCGAAAGCCATTTTTTTCCACGATCACATGATCGCGACCCGGGCACGCGGCAGGAAGATTCGCCGGACGGCAAACCCGATCGAGACCCCCGATCTCACTTTCAAATCCCTTTTGGTCCCAGACGTGATCGCCCAACGTGATCACGTCCACGTCCGAATCGAGCAGCAGCTTGCAAAGCGATCCGGTAATACCTGCGCCGGCAGCGGCGTTTTCACCATTGGCGATGATGAAATCCAAGCTGCGCGAGGCGCGCAACTTTGGCACCATAGCGGAAGCGATTTCGCGACCGGGTTTGCCCACGATATCGCCAATGAAAAGAAATTTCATGACGGACGGTGGTAGCGGTTGATTGCGGAGATGAAGCGTTGGCGGGGAAAGGGCGCTTGAGGGCAAGGCCCCTACCGGGGATTAGATCCAAGGGTTGCCAGTTACCGTGGAAGGTAGCTCGCATTGGACGCGTTACCGAGGGAAGTCGGGCTCAACCGCGTGGCTTTGCCGGATTCGGTGTCGACCAAATAAAGGCTGCGGGTGTTGGGTCCGCGGAAGGTGCAGATAATGTGGCGACCATCCGCCATCCAGACGGGTTCAATCGCGTCCGTCGGGGCATGCGTCACGATTTTACTCGTGTTCGTGGACATGTCGAAAACCGCGATCTGGTAGCCCTTGCCCACGCCGGCGGTGAAAACGATCTTCTTCGGATCAGCCGCGGACCAATCCGGTTCGGCGCAATACTTCGAAATATTCGTGCTAAGCCGCGTCATGCTGCCACCGGTGGCGGGCATCATATAAAGTTGCGGGCCACCTGCGGCATCGGAAACAAACAGCAGGCGCGAGCCATCCGGCGACCACACGGGGGAAGCTTCGACCGAGGGAGTATTGGTAAGGCGCTTGATCTGGCGCCCCTGGGAATTTGCGACGTAAACCTCGGGATTACCCTCCCCGGAAAGAACCATCGCGATTTGGGAACCGTTGGGGCTGTAACGACCACCGCTGTTGGTCCCTTTGAAACTCGCGAGCAGCGAAATCCGACGGTTCGCCATTTCGAGCACATAAATATCCGGGAAGCTGGTGCGATAACTGGTGAAAATGATCCGCGAGCCATCCGGGGACCAACGCGGCGCAATGATCTGTTTGTTTTCCGCTGTCCAACGCAGCACATCGCCAAAAAACAAATCCGACGTATAAATTTCCGTCTTTCCGGTCTTCTCGGCCACGAAGGCGAGTTTACCAGCGAAAAACCCGCGCAGCCCGCTGGTCTTCGTGACCGCGAAGTCCGCGGCGCGCAGCAGCGCATTGCGCAGATCAGTGCCGGTCACGGTTTCGCTGGCCAGAGTGGCTCCATTTTTGGAAATCGTAACCGTAACCTGCTTGGGACCGGCGGCGGCAAAATTAAGCGCAATCGCGGACCGGGTTGCTACAATACTGTAGCGGCCGTGCGCCTTGAACGCGGTGAGGGCCAGATTCTCCAACTCCGGCGAACCCGAGTTGATCGTGATCGCGATCGTGTTGTTGTCGCCTTGAACATCGACGGTGCCGATGTCGCGAGCGGAAATTGTCTGGGCGAAAAGGGGCGCGGCCAAAGCCAGCCCGACGAGGAAACGAAATGCATTCTGCATGAGGATGTGACGCGAATTAATGAAGAAAGTTCTGGGCCGGTTTTTGTTTTACTCCCGGCAACCTACTCACAAGGTCAAACCGTACCGTTTTTCCAAGCAATTTTCTCACCGCATCGTGACCAACGACTCCATCAAAGAAGCGCTCAAGCAGGTAAAGTATCCGGGATTCAGCCGCGATATCGTCTCGTTCGGGTTGGTCCGCTCAACCGGATTCGTCGATGGAACCGCCAAAGTATCGATCGCCATCACGACGTCGGACGCGAAAGTTCCGACGATCCTGAAGGCCGACGTGGAAAAATGTCTGCGCGCGCTACCCGAAGTCACGGACGTAATCATCGAGATTGCCGTTTCCGCCGTCAAAGCTCCGCCGGCGGCCGGTCAGGGCACTGTGGGAGGAGGAAAAACACTTGCAGGTTTGAAGCACTCGGTCGCCATCGCGTCTGGCAAAGGCGGCGTGGGCAAATCAACTTTCGCCGTCAATCTCGCGTGCGCCCTCGCACAGTTGTTGGAAAAAGAAGGCCGGCCCGGGCGGGTGGGCCTGATGGACTGCGATATTTATGGCCCTTCCGTGCCATTAATGATGGGCCTCCTCGGCCGTCCGGCAATTGACGGCGACTCGTTGGTGCCACTTGAGCGATATGGCGTGAAGGTGATGTCGATGGGTTTCCTCGTGGACGACAATACCCCGGTCGTCTGGCGCGGTCCGATGATCATGAAGACCATCCAGCAATTCGTTCAAAACGTAAAATGGGGGGAGCTCGATATCTTGTTGGTGGATCTCCCACCCGGCACCGGCGACGCCCAGCTCTCCCTTGTGCAGACGCTGCCGCTCGATGGAGCGATTCTCGTCACCACGCCGCAGGCTGCAGCGACGAACGTCGCCCGCAAAGGCGGACTGATGTTTCAAAAGGTAAACGTCCCGTTGCTCGGCGTCGCGGAAAACATGAGCTGGTTCGAGGACGCCGCCGGAAATAAACAGACTCTTTTTGGAGAAGGCGGCGGGGCGATCATTGCGGAATCGCTGAATACGAACTTACTGGGACAAGTCCCGCTGTTTCCCGAAATTCGCGCCGGTGGCGATTGTGGGCTGCCGGTGGTCGTCAATTCACCGGAAAGCAAGCCGGCGGTGGTATTTCGGGAGATCGCACGAACGTTGATGAAAAAATTGAAGGTGTGAGTACACTGATTGACACGGACACAACGAACTATCTAGGGTGAATTCCGCATGACACAACTGCAGGGCCACCAACTGCCGACTTTAAATTTCGGAAGCCTTTTTATCCGCCGTTAAAAGAATTAACGCCTGCCATGACGACCACCACTTCAGAAAGCAACGGCAGCCGGGAATTCGTGAAACAGTCCAGCTTGTATCAGGAGTTTCTCGCCGAGCGCGAAGAGATCCTGAAGCACAAGTGGATCGAGTCGGAGCGGCTCGGCTACGATATCGGATTCGAGCGCGCGCTGCTCGACTGGATTCGCAAACATCGCGACAGCTGGCGCGCCGCACGCCGCGCGCAACTGGCCGCAACAGGTGGGACGGTCCCGCCGCTCAGCGACGAAACGAAGAGCGCCGGGACGCCATAGAGCGGTTTTAAAATATCGTAGCCGCCTGCGTCGGAATCTCGATGGAGCGGCAGCGACCCCGCTGCCGTGCTCTCGTGGGCGAGGTCGCCCACGCTCCAGCTCGTAGCCGCCTGCGTTCAATCGGAATGCAGTAATAATGCGGCTACAGTTTAAATTAAATCGCTGTAGGCTACGGTGGACTCACATGTAGTCCGGCTCCGAACCAAACAGTAAAAGTCGACGGACCACACGAGCGCTCTCCGACTCGCACCCAATACAAAGGCCGGTCCACGAGGAACCGGCCGTAAAAATTTTGAGCTAAACCCAACCGAGATTACTTGATCTCTTTGTGCAACGTGTGGCGCTTGAGGAAGGGATTGTACTTCTTCTTCTCGATGCGCTCGGTCACCGTCTTCTTATTGCGCTTGGTGAGATAGCGGGAGGGTGGCTTCCCCTCTTTGCGGGCTTCGGTGCATTCCAGTGTGACAGTTTCTTGCATGGCTTAAATGGGTTGTAAAGGTCGAGAGCAAAGCCGCGCGCCCACCGTGTGCAACATCAAAGTTTGGCGGAATGATTTCCGCTAAAAAGTTCACGAACAGTCGCGCCCATATCGCAATAGGTCTTTTCCTTAAGTATATTAATCAGGCGCTTACCTTCTTTTCAGTCAGAGATATCATTTCGCCTCGTCGAAAGAGAGTCACTTGGCCGGAACTGGAAGACACGACGAGCGCAATGCAATCAGCCGCAACTGAGATCGCGGAAGCCGCGGCGTGGCGCGTGCCCAAACCGCTGGGAAGGGTGCGAGTATAGTCAGACGCTTGGATGAGCGACCCGGCGGACTCCACCACCCCGTCGCCCCGGATCACAAACGCACCGTCGATGGACGAAAATTCCTTGATCGTTTCGTCCATGAATGGATTCAAAATATTCCGATCCTCCTCCTTGTACCCGTAAAATGGATTGAGGACGAGCGGCTTGGTCAGCTTTCCAACTTTATCGCTATCGCCCACGACAAACAGGCAGCCCACGGGCCGCCCTTCGCGCCCCTCGACCGCAAGTTCCGTGGCGACCGCGACCAATCGTTCAAGCACCTCCGGTTTCACGTCCTGCGGCAAAAGATCAGCATGTCCCGTCAGGAGGGTTTGAAATTCTTTTTCTACGTCCACCACAATGATCGTATCGAATTGATTGCTTCCTGTCATGCCGCCCACGCAGCAAATGCGGTCGTCGAATACCAACAGGCCGCGGGTCAGTCCCACCAGCACTGCACTCCGCAGTTGCGCCATGCGTTGACTCGAAAA
>JAYVMJ010000386.1:0-2359 GCA_043759025.1 Verrucomicrobiota bacterium
CCGTCCACTTCGCCCGAACTCGGCTTTTTGTTGCCCGATGGAAACCGCGCCACGGTGAGCATGGCGACGACGATGGACATGGAAATCGCCTGGGATTTATTTACCAATTGCATTGCTGCGACGCAGGTTCTCGGGACCGATCACGACTTCGCGGCGAAACTGGAAACCGCCCGCGCAAAATTGTTTCCGCTGCAAATCGGAAAAGAAGGACGCTTGCAGGAATGGTACAAGGATTTCACCGAACAAGAGGTGCATCACCGTCACGTCTCCCATCTCTTCGGAATTTATCCCGGGAAGGAAATTACGCCTGCCACGCCGGAATTCTTCGCTGCGGCGCGCAAATCGCTGGAGATTCGCGGCGACGATGGGACTGGCTGGTCACTGGGTTGGAAAATTAATTTCTGGGCGCGTTTCCGCGACGGCGACCACGCTTACCTGCTGATTAAAAATCTATTGCGCCCGGTCGGTAACAAAACCGCGACCAATTACGGCGGCGGCGGTGGCGTCTATCCGAATCTCTTCGACGCTCATCCTCCTTTCCAGATCGACGGCAACTTTGCGTTCACTGCCGGAGTCGCTGAAATGTTACTCCAAAGCCATCTGGGCGAAATCGACCTGTTGCCCGCCCTGCCCGCAGCGTGGCCCACCGGTTCGATTAGCGGACTGCGAGCGCGCGGCGGTTTTGAAATTTCGCGACTCGAATGGAAGGACGGAAACCTGGTTCGAGCGGAAATCAAGTCCACGCTGGGTGGTCCGTGCGTCGTCAGCTACAGAAAGGACACTGCAACGCGTGAAACCAAAGTCGGCGAAATTTTTTCGTACGAACCGTCAAAGTAGATTTGGCCGGCCCTGCCACCACTGACTCGGCATCCCGTAAAAATGGGAATGCCACGGCCGATACTCCTCGCCGGCGGCGGCGCAGAAAAACTCTCTACCAGCCGACACATCCGCGCGGTAAATATCCCCGGAGCAAGCTCCAGGGCATTGAAACCAAGCCAACGATGCCGCTGATCGGTTATCCTCTCCTCCGTGGCACGGGCGTCCCGCCCGTGTTCGTCCGGGCCACGGGCCAGAGGCCCGTGCCACTTCCCATCCAAGCCGGAGCAAGCTTTGCGGTATCGGACCTAACGCGAATGACAAGACGCCCGATGACCAGCCTTTACCGATCGATGCTCAATCGCGCCGGCGGCCATGCCGAAAAAATTGGCGACAGCGCGGACAAACTGGATGCAATATTCAATGCGCTCGCTTGATTCGCGATCGACGACATTTGGTCAGCCAGCGTGACTTCAATCAGCTGAGATCCCGGAACGAACCGAAACCGGGATCAAACAGCCGGCGGTAGGTGCGGACCACCATGCCATCAGTTTGACCGGCCAGGAAATCGCAAATGCGCCGGGCTTTGCCGTCCTGCGTTTTCTCGGCCTCAATCAGGCGGCTGACGTTGCCCGGCAGAATACGGATGATACGTTCACTGCGTTCGGCGTAATTTTCCCAAATCGCGTTGTAGATCGCCATGAGGATCACCCGCGCCTTGTGTTCCAATTGTTCCAGTTGCGGGCTTTCGAAAATAATATCGTTGGCCATTTTCATGAAAAATGCGGCTTCGTTGAGTGCGTTCTCCTCGACGATCAGCTCGTATTTGTAGCGATTGCTCGTCTCGGCCATGAAGTTGTCGCGCACTTTGAGCCGGCAGGCTTGGATGAACGAACCAACTTTCTTGGAGAAAATATTTTCCAACCTGTCCCTTTTCAACGCATCGAACAACGTGTCGAGCAAGCGCTGTTCGGCGGCGCCGATCGTCTCGCCGTCGGCCCAACTTTCAATCCGCTCTGCGGTGAGAAACCCCGCGCGCACGCCGTCGACGATATCGTTGAGCGAGTAAGCAGCGTCATCCGCCCAATCCATGATGAGGCATTCGACGCTCTTGAAGCCGTTGAGCGCTTCGCCCCGCATCAACGGACCGGGAATTTTTTCACCCCCAAACACCCAATCGCGCACGGGCGCCTGCGTATCGTAGATGAAGTGGTTGAGCGGGGGCGCGGGAAACTCGGTGTAAAGTTTTTTGTATTTGAGCACGCCGTCCATGAGCGCCCGCGTGGGTTGCATGCCTTTCACGCCCGTTTCATTTTGATACATCGTTTCACAGAGCAGATGCATGGTCTGGGCATTGCCTTCAAATCCGCCGCGCCGTTTCATCAACTCTTGCAACGTGCGTTCACCCGAATGGCCGAATGGCGGATGGCCCATATCATGGGCCAGCGAACAAGCTTCGACCAGATCGGAATCGATATAAAAATCATCGGTGAGCGGATCGCCGCGACTGCGGAGGAAATGACAGATGGAACGCCCGATCTGG
>JAYVMJ010000387.1:0-5078 GCA_043759025.1 Verrucomicrobiota bacterium
TGTGGTTTCCCCTCCCGTGGTTAAAAAAACGTCCGCGACTCGCTGGAAGTGCGTGGTCGCTTATGATGGCACGACGTTCCAAGGCTGGCAGAGTCAGGAAGGCGGGAACACAATCCAGGATTTGATCGAGAAACAATTGACCAAGATCACCGGAAATAAAATCCGGATCGAGGGCAGCGGCCGCACGGATTCGGGCGTGCACGCGCACGCGCAGGTTTTTCATTTCGATGCGGAGTGGACGCACGGTCCGGAGAAACTTCGGGTGGCGTTGCAAACCGGACTGCCGCGCTCGATCCGCTTGAAAAGCATGCGGCAGGCGAAACCGGATTTTCATGCGAGGTTTGACGCCAAAGGGAAAGTGTATCGCTACGAAATTTACTTAGGGGAGGCCGATCCATTTATCGCGGCGTATTGCTGGTCGTTTCGCCGCGAGCTGGATTGGAAGGCGATGTTGGCGGCGGCAAAGGTGCTGCGCGGGAAGCAGGACTTCTGGGCTTTCTCGGGGGAAAACGATCGCACCTATGAAACGACCGTGCGCGACCTGCGCCGCGTCGAACTTGTGAAACGCGGACGGAAACTCTCGTTCACGTTTGAGGCGGACGGATTTCTCTACAAGATGGTGCGAAGTTTGAGCGGCGCGCTCGTCAACGTGGGGTTGCGAAAACTGACCTCCGCGCAAATCGCCGAGTTGATCAAAACCCGCCGGCGTATTCCGACGGTGGTGACCGCACCGCCGCAGGGACTTTTTTTGGTGAAAGTGATTTATTAATCGTGCACCCGACGCTCAAGCAACTCTGGCGCGATCGACTCGATGTGGTGTTCCCGCGGAGTTGTGTGCATTGCCACGGGTTGGTGGAAGGGGAGCGGTTCAGGCATCTCTGCGGTAACTGCGAGAAGTCGCTGTTTGTCGTCAAGGCACCGCATTGCTCGACGTGTGGTCATCCGTATTTTGGCGAAACGGAAATCAACCGGCAGTGTTTGCACTGTGAGGAATTGGAGCCGGAGTTTTCGGAGGGGAAGACGGCGATTTTGCTCAAAGGGCCGGGCCGTTCGCTGGTCCACGCGTTGAAATATCATCACGGCTTGCACGTGTTGGAGGACATGGAGGAGATCATGATTTCTACTCCCGGGTACGTGGAGTATTTGCGCGGCGCGGTGCTCGTGCCGGTGCCGCTGCATCCGCGAAAAATGCGCGAGCGCCGGTATAATCAAAGTTTGTTGCTCGCGGAATGTGCGGCGCGGGCTTCCGGCGGCAGTGCGCGTGTGCAGGAGTTGCTGCAACGAGTGGTGGATACGGAATCGCAAACTCACTACGACAGAAGGACTCTCCAAAAGAACCTCAAAAATGCCTTTGCTTTGGCTTCCGGCGCGGCCATTAATCCCGGCCAACGCTACATCCTCGTCGATGATGTTTTTACAACCGGTTCCACGCTCAATGCCTGCGCAGCCGTCCTTAATCGGGCGGGGGTGCTGACGCTCGACGCGGTCACTTTCGGACACGGCTAAAACTCCGCATGACACATTTTGCCAAACCCAAGCTTTCGTCCTCCCGAAAGAAGAAAAATATCCCGGAAGGACTCTGGACCAAATGCCCCGTTTCGGGGGAAATTATTTTTAACAAGGATCTGGAGCAAAACCTGATGGTAGTACCCAAGAGCGGTTACCATTTTCCGATCGGCTCGCGGCAACGCATTGCCGGCATGGTGGACGATGGAAGCTTTCACGAATTCGACGACGAAGTGAAATCCTCCGATCCATTGAAATTTGTGGATTCGGCCGCTTATCCGGATCGGATTAAAAAGTACGAGAAGGAGAGCGGTTTGCCCGAGGCGGTGATTTGCGGCACGGGGAAAATCAACGGCATCGAGGTGTCGCTGGCAGTGATGGATTTTCGTTTCTGCGGCGGGGCGATGGGCGCGGCTGTAGGCGAAAAAATCACACGGGCGATCGAGCGGGCGTTGAGGAAAAAAATCCCTTGCATTATTGTCAGCGCATCGGCCGGCGCACGCATGCAGGAAGGAATTTTCAGTCTGATGCAAATGGCCAAGACGAGCGCGGCGCTGGGACGCCTGGCCGAGGCCCGCCTGCCGTTTATTTCGATTCTGACCTATCCGACGACCGGTGGTGTCAGCGCCAGTTTTGCGACCTTGGGCGACGTGATTATCGCGGAGCCAGGGGCATTGATTGGCTTTGCTGGCGCGCGCGTCATCAAGGAAACGACCAAGCAGACGTTGCCCGTGGGATTTCAGACGGCGGAATTTCTTTTCAAGCACGGGCTCATCGACCAAGTCGTGAGCCGCATCGATATGCGTGAGCGCCTGACGAGTTTGCTGCAGGTGCTTTACATGCACAAATACAACGCGCGCAAGATGGCGACGGCGGCTCCGTTTAGCGTCGAAGCGGCAGGGTAACGGTTTTATCCCATGTCGAGGGAATCGCCGCGTCTGAACGACTATGCGTCGGTGACCGATTATCTTTTCGCGCTCAAGGCAGGCGGCGTTAAGTTCGGGGTCGATCGCATGCGTCGCCTGTCGGCCGCGTTGAAACATCCTGAACAAAGTTGTCCGGTCGTGCACATCGCCGGCACCAATGGAAAAGGTTCGGTCGCGGCGATGATCGAATCGATCGTGCGCGCGGCGGGTCATCGCACCGGACTGTACACGTCGCCGCACTTGGTGAAGTTAGGCGAGCGCGTTCAAGTTGACCGACGGTTGCTGACCGAGGAGGAGATCGTGGCTTACACGGCCGAATTGCAACCGGTGGCGGACAAGATTGGTGCATTTTCCCCGGATGAGCAGCCGACATTTTTTGAGTTCATGACGGCGATGGCGTTTTTGCAGTTTCAGCGGAAGCAGGTGGACGTGGCGGTGATCGAGGTGGGCATGGGCGGACGGCTCGACGCGACCAATGTGGTGCTGCCTGAAGTCACGGTCATCACGTCCATCGGATTGGATCATTGTGCGGAACTCGGCAGTACCCATGCCGCGATCGCCCGCGAAAAGGCCGGGATCATTAAACCCGGCGTGTCGGTCGTGATCGGGCTCATGCCGGAAGAAGCGGAGCAAGTCGTGCGCGAGGTCGCGGCGGCAAACAATGCGCCGGTGTATTCCGTCCGGGAGACATTTGGGCCCGGCCGGAGAGACTACCCGGTCACAAATCTTGAAGGGGACTATCAGCGTTGGAATGCGGCGACGGCAGAGTTGGCGACCGGGCTGCTGACGGGGAATCTCAAGCCGTCCGCTGACGCCATCGCGCACGGATTGGCTCACGTTAACTGGCCCGGCCGCTGGCAGCGCACGAGCATTGGCGGGAAAAAATTGATTCTCGACGCGTCGCATAATCCCGAGGGTGCATCGATGCTGGAGCAGAATTTTGAACGACTCATCCGCGAGACCGGCCGGAAACCGGTGGTGATCGTCGGCGCATTGGGTGAAATGCGCGCCCGCGCCTTACTTGCCGTGGTGGTACGTGGCGCGCGGGAGATTCATGTCATTACGCCCCGACAGGCGCGCGCCACGCCATTTGAGGAAATGATGGCGTTCGTACCCGAGGAACGGCGGCATCTGGTCCATCGGGCAACCGTGGAAAGCGTTTTCCCGAATGCTGCGATGTGTTCGGTTGGCGGGCCGGACGATACGATTGTGGTGACGGGTTCGATTTATCTTTTGGGGGAAGTGTTGGAGCGGATCGAACCCGGCCGCGGAGCCGGCGAGGGGCGGTTGCAGGATTTTTAAACGGCGCGCGGCTGCACTGCGCGCTTGTCTATCCGCGAGGCCAGAGCATTTTCGGGGGTCATGAAGTCCGGCCATTCGTTCGGGAAGGCATTTAAGGGAAAGCACGTTTTGATCACGGGCGGCTTGGGTTTCATCGGATCGAATCTGGCTCGCGCGCTCGTGAAGCTCGGAGCCAAGGTCACAATTCTCGACAGTCTCATTCCGGAGTACGGCGGCGCGCGTTACAATCTCCGCGGCTTTGAGCGCAAGGTGAGTCTCAACCTGTCGGATGTGCGCGACCGGCACAGCCTGCCGGAATTTTTGCGCGGGCAGCATTTTCTGTTCAATCTTGCGGGGCAGACAAGCCACATGGATTCGATGAGCGATCCCGAGACGGATTTGGAAATCAATTGCCGGGCGCAGCTCACGCTGTTGGAGGCATGCCGGAAACATAATCGCGGTTTGCGCATCGTGTTTGCGAGCACGCGGCAGATTTACGGGCGTCCGGATTATCTGCCGGTGGATGAAAAGCATCCGCTGCGGCCGGTGGACGTGAATGGGATCAACAAGCTCGCGGGCGAGGAATATCACATTCTGTACAGCAAGGTTCATGGGATTCGCAGCACGGTGCTGCGGTTGACGAATACCATCGGGCCGAGAATGCGCGTGAAAGATGCGCGCCAGACTTTCGTTGGCGTGTGGATCAAGGACGTGCTGCAGGGGAAATCGATCGAGGTGTGGGGTGGAGAGCAGCGTCGCGATTTTACCTACGTGGACGATGCCGTGGAGGCGTTGTTGCTGTCGGCATCGAAGCCCGAAGCGGTGGGCGGGGTTTTTAACCTCGGGGGAATTGGCCAGATCACCTTATGCGAGCTGGCGGAAACGCTCGTTGAAGTGGCGGGAGAGGGGAGTTTTAAAATCCGGGCATTTCCCGCTGACCGGAAAAAAATCGACATCGGGGATTTTTATTCGGACTGCAGTTTGATCGGCGCGACGCTGGGTTGGCGACCGCGCACGACGATCAAGCAGGCGTTGACCAAGACGGTGGCGTATTATCGGAAGGAACTGTCGCACTACTTATGAACGAAAACTCCCCGCAAGGCGCGCGAACCTTGGGCCGCAGTGCCGGTCTTCTTTTTCTGTGAACCACAAAATCATTCCCGCTGATCCCAAGGCCGGCTACCTTGCGGCCCAGGTTGAAATCGATGCCGCGATCAAACGCGTGATGTTGAGCGGTCACTACATCCTCGGCGCGGAGGTCGAGGCGTTCGAGAAGGAATTCGCGGAGTGGCTGGGCGTGTCAGCGGCCGTGGGACTGGCCAATGGGACCGAGGCACTCGAGCTGGCATTGCGGGCGGCGGGAAT
>JAYVMJ010000388.1:0-5976 GCA_043759025.1 Verrucomicrobiota bacterium
CCGGGAATCGAAACTAACGATCTAGCCAACCCACCGGCACCTGTGTAAACCCCATCAAGAAACCTTGAGCCGTACCCCGCTGTGCTGTTTGGGGCTACAGCACAGCCTGACGCAAAATCATAGCCGCAGCCGTAATTTTCCTGATGCGTTCCAAGCGTTTGCGTCGCGTTCTCTTGGTGCGTTTTTAGAGGAGCAGCAAAAAAAATCCTAGACGCGGTTTTTTGACCCGCGACCCGTTTTGCCGGGCGTGCATTCTGGCGGCGCGACGTGTGACCCCTGGCGCGAGCGGCCGACGCGGAGCGGCTGCCGGGAACGCTGACGCACTTCCCGCCGCTGCGCGGGCTGATCGTCATGCGTGGGGTGGTCGCCGTCATCGAGTCCCGAAGATGAGCGGCTAGAGGAAGAGCGGCGAGCCGTTTCTTTGCTCGTCGATCCGCCCTGAAGGGCACCCGCTCTCCTCACCCCTGGCTTCGCTCAGGGGCTGCGCCTTCTCCGCGCTGCCGCGCTCTGTGGCGTTTAACGGGCGGCGTGCGCCGGGGGTGGCCGGACTATGTCTCGGCGTCTTCTGCGGCGTCCTCGTCGAGTTCTGCGGCAAGCTCCGGGTTCGCCGCAACGGGCGGCGTCGGTTCCGCCTTCGGCGCGTCGGGTGTCAACCTGGCGGGATGCGTCCTCGTGTGGACTTCCTTCAACATGCGAATCGAGACCTGCGCGTAAATCTGGGTCGTCTCCAGTTTTTCATGTCCGAGCAACTGCTGGATGAAACGGATGTCGGCCCCGCCCTCGAGCATGAGCGTCGCGCAGGTGTGGCGGAAGAGATGACACGACCCGGTCTTGCCGATGTCGGCCGCGTCGACGTAGGTCCGCACGATCTGCGTCAACCGGTTCGGCTCGAAGGTGAGCCCGACGTTGGTCAGGAAAACAATTCCCTCGTCGGGCGTGAGGGCGAGCGACGTGCGCCCTTCTTCGAGATAGCGGCGGACCCAGCCGAAGGCGCGTTCGCCCATCGGGATCATCCGGTCTTTTTTTCCTTTGCCCTGGCGGATGAACACCGTGCCGCGCTCCTGGTCGAGGTCGTAGAGTTTCAGGTGGGCGATTTCCATCCGGCGCATTCCCGTCGAGTAAAGCGTTTCCAAAATCGCGCGATCACGCAACCCGAGCGGCTCGGCCACGTCGGGCAACGCGATCACGCGCTCGGCTTCGGACGCCGTGAGGACGTGGCGCGGCAAACGCTTTTCCGCCCGGGGCAACTCAAGATCGGCGGCGGGATTGGCGAGCAGATGATTGTGCCGGCACAGCCATTTGAAGAGCGCACGCACCGGCACCAAACAGCCGTGCTGCGAGCGGAACGAGAGCGGCTGGCCGTCTTTTTTCCGGTAGTGGTAGAGGTGGCGCTGGTAGCGTTCGAGGATCGGCTTGGTGATTTCCGAGGGACGGGAGAGACTGCGTTCGAGCGACCATTTGATAAATTCGCGGAGGTGGTGGGCGCGGCTCTCCACCGTTTTCTCGGAGTAGTTGAGGACGCGCATCGCCTCCAGGTACGCGGAGGCGAGCGCGGCAAAACCCGTCGCATCGCTCGCGTCCCCGGCAAAAAACTTTTCCTTCCGCTGGCCTTTTCGTGGCATGGCTATGACGGGTTACGACTACGCCGCCGCGTCGTTTTTTTCCTGCCCCGGTTGCGTGTTTTGCTCCGGTTTCACTTCCGGCCCGCACTTCTCAGAGGAGGAATCGGTGTTTTCGCCGGGCCGGAACCCCACCGGAACCGGGCCGGAAGTGGGCCGGAAGTGCCCCGGAACCCCCACCGTTTGCCCCGGAAGGTCGCCGGTCGTAGCCGTGGATTTCTCGTCCTGCCGCAGTTTTTCCACGTCGAAGAGACCGGGCAAAAACCGGTGCCCGTCCTGTCCGCCACCGTCGTAAACGAGTTCGTAGACGAACGGCTGACCGTTTTCCCCGCGCCGCAAAATCACGTATTCCAACTCGGCGAGGCGGTCGAGATGTACGGCGAGTTGCGAGTGACTCCAGCCGGTGTGTTCGCGGATCTGGCGGCGCGTGATCCACACGCGCGCGGGATCAAGTTTATCGCGGGTGGCGATGGCCTGCACCATGGGCCAGAGGAGCCCGAGCAGGCGGCGCGTCTGCGGCGGCATTTCATCGAGGCAGCGGCCGAGCGTCTCGTGGGCGAGACGGTTGGCCGTCGTGATGTCGTCGAGCGTGGCGACGACACACGGGACCGTTTTGCCATTCGCACAGAGGACGGGGCGGATTTCGCGCTGGTACTGGTGCAGGAGCGCGACGGCGGCGATGATCTGCAAATATTTGTGGTGGTCGCGGCGCATCCGCGTTTTGTCGTCGAGGAAAGTGAGCTGGTCCGCCCAGGGGATATGCACTTCGTAGGGTTTCAACAGCGCTTGCATGGCGCGTTGCAGCGCGAGGGTGTCGGCCTGATCCCCGGCGGCGGCGATGCCGCCGAGGGTGAAGCGCGCCCGCTGCTGCGCATGGATGCGGCGGGTTTGCTCGCGGGATTCATCGACGGTGATGATGAGACAGCGGTTCATGAGCTCCTCGTCGATGTCCACGGCCGTCGTCGTCAGGAAAATCATCACCGGGCCTTCGACGCGGTATTCCTGCGTGACCATGCGGCCCGTCGTCGGGTCCTTGCCCGTCGAGGCAATCGACAGCTCGCCCTCGCTCTGCAAAAGTTTCAGCGCGTAGCTCGCCTTCTCCGCGCCCTCCTCCTCGACGATGGCGAGGATCTTGTGTTTCAAACTCGATTCGCCCCCGAGGTAATAAAGCGCCTGGCCCGTGAGCGCGGAGTATTTGACGCGCTCCTCGGGCGGCACGAAGGCGAGGATCGCATCCATCAGCGCCGACTTTCCGGCGGCGCTCGTCGATTGGATGATGATCGCGAGCGGCTTCGTGAGCTTGCGCGAAACGGCGGCGAGATAACCGACGAGCAGGTTGAGCTCCTCGCCCACGATCCCGCACGCCGCGAAGGCGGCGAGCACGCGGTCGAGCAACTTCGGATCGCGCAGGACGGCGAGCGCCCGCTCGCGCAGCTCGGCGGAGAGTGAGTTGGTCGCGGCGGATTTCGGCTGCGTCTGCGCTTTCAACCGCGCCTCCTGCAGCTCCTCCAGCTTGCGCAGGACGTGGCCGAGATCGCGCTTGATGAGATCGGCCTTGAGCAGCGTCTCGGCCGCCGCAGCGTCGATGAAGGCGGCGCGTTGCCGCGCCACGCAGAGATCAAGATTGTCCAGGTGCCACCGCTCGCCGCACGCGACCCGCAACGTCACCTTGAGCGATTCAAAGCCGGAGTTTTTCGCGAGGCCACGGATGCGCCATTCGCGCTCGCCCAGGACAAGGACGATTTCGTCCGCGTCGTTTTTCGCCACGACGACGGGCGAAGGAATCGCGACCGGTGCGGGCGGCACCGCCGCCGCATCGACCGTTTTTTCCTTAGCCGCCTCCGGGGGCGGCGTTGCCGGCACGGGCTCCGATTTCTCCTCTGACGCGGGCACGCGTTCAGCAGCTTTCTTCTCAGCAGCTTCAGCAGCTAAAGAAGAAAGCGCGGGCGCGATCACGGGAGAAGACACGGCGACGGGTGCCGACACTTTGCCCTTACCCATTTCGCCCATCGGCAACGCCGAACGCAGAAGGACGGCCAAAGATTTCTCGGAGGGCGTCACCTCCACGGCGTAGCGGTTCGCATCGTAGCCGGGCGGAAACAGGATGCGCCAACACTCGATGCCGTAGGCGGCGAGCTGGGCGGCCACGGCCGCCGCGCCGTCGTCCCCGGCCTTGTCGCGGTCGTAGGCGATGAACACGCGCCGGACTTTCGCCGCGACGATGGCGGCGAGCAGTTCCTCGGGAAGAACCTTCGCGCTGTAGCCCGTCGTCACGTGGCGAAACCCGGCGCACCAAAACGAGAGCGCGTCGATAATTCCCTCGCACAGGATCAACTCCGGCGAGCGCAGCGCCGCCGGATTCCAGAGGCCGCGCTGCGGTCCGGGCAAAAACAAATGTCGGTCGTCCTTCGTCGGCGCGTCGATGGCGCGGCCGTAAACCGTGCCGACTTCGCCGGTCTCGCTCATGATGGGAAAGACGATTCTCCCTCGTAAATGTTCGTGGCCGGTGTCGCGGAGCAAGCCGAGCCTGGTCAACCGCTCGCGCATTTCCGCGCCTTCCTTCCGGTTCTTCTGCGGCAACCTCAAGCCGAGCGTCCGATCGACAAACCCGATCTTGAACATCGCGACCGCCTCGGCCGTGATGCCGCGTTTTTTCAGGTAGGCGAGCGCGTCCGGATTTTCTTTCAGCCTGGCGTGATAGTAATCGAGCACCTGGCGGAGCGCCGCCTGATCGTCGGCGTTCGCTGCAAGCGGCGATGCAAGGCGCGGCACGGTGGTTTTCTTGACCGGCGAGCACGTCGGGGCACCGGTGAAGGCGGCGGCACCGCCGCCCTTCAACAGTTCGCACGCGTGGCGGAAGCTCACGCCGTCGAACTTCTGGACAAACTGGATCACGTTGCCCGTCGCGTTGCACGACATGCAACGCCAGAGCCGCTTCGCGGGCGTGACGTGGAAAGATGGATTTTCATCTTTATGAAACGGGCAAAGCCCGATCAGGTCGCCGCCCTTCTGCGTGAGCGCCACGCCGCGCGAGCGGATGACGGCGGCGAGATCCGTCTCGCGTTTGATTCTTTCAATTTCGTCGTCCGGGATCATTGCCATGGTGTCAGGTGAGTTTGAAGGGTTTCCCTTCGGGGCTTTGGGCAAAAAATGTCAGGTCTTCGCGGCGGTAGCGGTTACCGTTGTCCAAGTGGAACGCGTAGGAATTCTCCTCCAAGCGCGTCACCCGCATCAGCACCGGGCGGCCGTCGCGCTCGCTCTGGTAGGCGTATTTCGAGCGGCGCTTGATCATCGCGTAAAGTGTCGGCGTGGCCGGACTGCGTGACGGCTCGCGTTTGAATGGATCGATTGGGTCATCGGGAATCATGGTCATTTTTCGTTCTCCAGTGCGGGTTTTTCGCAGGTAAAAAACAATCTTGTGGATTTCATCCGTGGCCTAGTTATTAGGTTAATTAAATAACATGCAAGCCCGCACTTCAGAACTCGGCTATGATCTGCCAATGCCTGGTGGTCGTCCTCCTAAAAAACTTGCTCCCTATTTCGGCCAACGCATGGCCGCGTTCCGCGTCGCCAAGGGTCTTTCCCAGGGCGAACTTGCCAAAGCGCTCGGCATGACGCGCGAACTTGTGACCTACTACGAACGCGTCGCGACTAATCCCAGCTTGGATGTCGTGCAAAATGTCGCTGACTTTTTCGGCGTCTCCGTGGGCGAGCTACTCAAAGACGCCGCGCCACGCGCCGCTGCCAAGCCAGGTCCGGCGTCGCATTTGGAGCAGCTTGCTGCGCGTGCAACGAAGTTGCCGCGCGCCGAGCAGAAGGCTGCGATCAAAATGCTCGAAGGGCTGCTTGCCAGCGCGTCGTAATGATTCGCGCTCGGGCTAGGCGAGCGCAACACGGCCGCGCAGCGGCCGGGCGGCTCGCGTTTCGCAGCGCAGCGGAGAACGCGAGGCGTAGGGCGCGCGGATTTTATCGGAGCGCGCAACGCCGGAACGGTCGGCGGGCCGCAGCGTAATCGCGTTCAAGCGGTGGAGCGAAGGACCGGCGTCCGTGCCGGCATTCAGCGCAGCAGAAGGAGCGCGAGCGACTGGCGCGGAGCGGCCCGCGTTGATTGTTTCCGCGGGGGCTCGGTCGCCCCGATCCCTCGGGGCGAGCCCGCGGTTTCGCGCAGCGAGGGGCCATGCGGCCCCTCCGCAGGGAGCGAAGCGACCGGAGCCGAGGGCCGACGCGCAAGCGGAGCGCGACACCGACCCGCCGTCTGCGGCGGCTGAGGTGATCGCGGGAGCCCAAGGACGGAGCGGGGTCCCCGCCGGGCACTCTACGCCGGACGCGGAGCGAGTGCTAACGAGCGGCCCGTGCT
>JAYVMJ010000389.1:0-3199 GCA_043759025.1 Verrucomicrobiota bacterium
CGCAACGGCCGGTTATTCCACGCGCCACGATCGAATTCGTAAATCCGGCGACCCTCGGTTTCCTTGTGCGATACTTTGAAGGCGCGATAAAACGCTTCATTGGCTGACAGGAGGCGCAGGTCGGAACTCAGGATCATCAGCGGGTGGGGCACGGTGCGAATGATCGCCTCGGCGTGGGCCCTCCCTGCGTTGATCAGTTCGTGGGTCTTTTTCAGCGTATCGATATCCATCAACACGAAGACGGCGCCGTCCACCTTGTGGTCGACCGTGAGGTAGGGTCGCACGCGTAACGAATACCAGTGACCGGCTTTGTCCTGCACTTCGCGCTCAATTTCGCGCACGCTGGTAATGTCGTCGCTGATGATGGCGCCCAGATCGGGCAGCGCCAGATTGTGTCGAACAGCGCTGATGGGCCGCCCCACGTCGTCCGGCAGGAGGTGAAACTGTTTTTGCGCCTCCAGACTAAAACGGCGGATGGCCAAGTCGCGCCCCAGCAGTACAATCACGAGCCGGGTGGACGACTGGAGATTCGTCAGGTCGCTGTTAAGCCGGTTAAGTTCGGTGTTCCGATTGACCATCTCCTCGTTGACGGTCGTCAATTCCTCGTTGGTGGACTCCAGCTCCTCCTTGGATGTTTCCAGTTCCTCGTTGAGGCTTTGCAACTCCTCGTTGGCTGACTGCCCTTCTTCATTCGACGCCTGGAGTTCCTCGTTCACCGCTTCCTGATGTTCCTGGACCGATTGAAGATAGTCGCGCGCTTCGGCCAAGTCCCGTTCCAGTCTCGCGATCTGGCTGGATTCCTGTCGTGGGCTCGCGGCGCGCGGCTTCACCTCGCGTTCCTCCATCTGATTTTGGATCGGCGCGCTGGCGCCCGCTCGCGGTCGCTTGCCCGCTTCGGTAAACAAAACCAAAAAACAAACGTCCTTGAGATTTTTGAGCGGCACCACCTCAACATCCACTCCCGCGGCCTTTCCGTTCCGCACAAACGGCACCTTTTCCCGGCGCACAGTTTTATTCTCTTTCTTCGCCTTTTGGATCATCGCCCGCAGCGGGAGCATCAAGCCATCCCGCGCCATTTTCAGCAGATCGAAGCTCGCCTTGCCGGAAGGCGGCTCAAGGTAGTCGCCGGTGGCTCCGCGGAACTGCAGGATTTGCAGGTCCGCATTGACGAGTACTCCGGGCGGGGCGAACTGGTTAACCGTTACCCGGTCGGCTTCCCGCTCGGCATTGAGTTCGCCGTGGAATCCATCGAGCGCCACGCCGGCATTTTTTCGATTTACAGGCAATGGGTGATTGGACTGGTCGGACGGGGTCCGTTTACCGAACTCCCTTCGCACGGGCAGCTGGAGTATGGTGGGCGAGGCCGTTTTCTTGGAGAAGATCTTCTGCTTTTTGTCCATGGGTTCAAACAAGTCGGTGAAGGCGCCAATTGATTCCGAGGCTCCTAAAAACAAAAATCCTTCCGGTTTTAGCGCATAATGGAAAGTCGGGAGTGCCTTTTTTGCAAACTCGGTTCGAGGTAAATCATCAGGTTTCGGCAACTGATGAGATCCATGCGCGAGAAAGGAGGATCGCTGATGAGATTTTGCCGGGCGAATACGACCTGCTCGCGCAGTGGTTTGACGATCCGGTAGCCGCCTTCTTCCTCCACAAAAAAGCGCCGCAGCCGCTCGGGTGAGACATCCTGCGCGAGGCTTTTGGCGTAGAGGCCGTGACGGGCCTTGTTCAGATTTGCCTCGTTGAGATCGGTGGCGAAAACTTGGAGCCGGCGTTGCCGGCGGGCTTTTCCGGCCGCTTCGGTAAACGCGATCGCGATCGAGTAGGCTTCCTGTCCCGTGGAACAGCCTAACACCCAGATGCGCACAGGATCGTTCCCGGGTTGTTGCAGCAGCTTTGGAAATACCTTGTGGCGGAGCACGTCGAAGGCGTCGGCGTTGCGGAAAAAGCTCGTCACGCCAATGAGCGCGTCGGAGTAAAGGGCGTCGAGTTCCTTGGTGTTGCCGCGCAGAAAGCCGGCGTATTCCTGCAGGTTGTGGTGCTTGTTCAGGATGGTGCGCCGGGTGATCCGGCGGTGGATCGTGGCGGGTTTGTAGAGCGCAAAATCGACGCCGGAATGATTGCGCAGATGAAGCAGAATTTTTTGATAATCTTCATTTTCCCTCACGGCTGCGTTTTCAAGCTGAGTGCGGGAAGCGGGTCCGGGTCCCGTTCCCTTTCCGCCCCTTGCCTTCCCGGCAAGGCGTTCGCCGCCACGAGCGGGCAATGGCGATTCATCGGCGGTGGGATTCGACTCCGTCGTTTCATGGGCCGGGACGAAAGGGGCGAGCGAGCGCCCCGAGACGAGTGGGTGTTGGGCAATCCGGGCCAGTTCCATGGCGATGGCTTCCGGTGAAAGCTCAAAGTCGACGCAGCCGGCGCCCACCGCGCTGCGGGGCATCGAATTGTATTTGGCCGAATCATCCTGCGCGAAGGTGATCCCTCCCTCCGCTTTGATCGCTTCAAGGCCCAGCGTACCGTCGGAAGCGGTGCCCGACAGAATCACCCCGATGGCGCGCTCGTGCTGATCCGAAGCGAGGGATTCAAAAAAAGAATCGATGGAACGTGTTGCCGTGCGGGTCAGCACCCGCGGCTGAAGTTTCAAGACGCCGCGCGTCATGCCCAGGATCGTGTTGGGCGGAATGACGTAAACATGATCAGGCTCAACCCGCAGATTATTCGTCACTTCGCGGACGGGCATGGTCGTGGCCCGCGCTAAAATCTGGGTGAGCGCGCTGTCGTGCTGGGGATCAAGGTGCTGCACCAAAACGATTCCCAGTCCGGTATTGGCGGGGAGGCGCTTTAACAAACGCGTGAATGCCTCCAGGCCGCCCGCGGATGCACCGATGCCGACGATGGGACATTGCCGCACGTTTGTTTTGGGGACCACTGAGGCAGAGCTGCGCGAGGCCGCGTGAGAACGCGCACCGGGGACCTTTTTGCCTGTTGATTTCATGGGATCCAATCGCTGACGCCTTTAATCAGCGTGGTACGTCCACGCCGCCGCCGGTCTCAAACCGGTTACACGGCAAGGAATCGTCACCTGACGATACACCCGTCTTAGCTTATTCTAATTCGCTTTCAAGATGAGACTATTAATCCACGGCCAGCCTGCGATGCTTTTCAGTCGCTTCTTATCGGCTGCTAAGCGCGGCAGACCATT
>JAYVMJ010000390.1:0-9061 GCA_043759025.1 Verrucomicrobiota bacterium
GCCTGGGCCACTCGGCTGATCGGCTCATCTTGAGCTCAAACTGGAATAAGAACTTTGCAGGTGATACGTTGTCAGATCAACCGCCGCATCAGGGCCAGCGGCGAGAACCCACCAATACTCCTCCTCCGTTATGCTAGCCGATCTTCGTTTCGTGTTTCGCACCATCGCGCGCAACCGTAGTTTTACTTGGGTAACCGTGCTTACCCTTGCGCTCGGTATCGGCTCGGCCTCGGCCATTTTCAGTGTTACCGATTGGATCTTGTTTCGAGCTACCAAGTTTCCGGATAATCTTTTCCTGGTTGGCGGACAAAACGACAGCATCCCGTACATGCCGTGGCGTTACGATTTCATAACGCGCGCTTACGAGGAGCAGAACAACGTCATGGCGGAATTCACCAAATCCGCCATCATGACTGGCAACATCGTGATCGATGGTCAGCCTGTCGCGACTGGCTGGAATGGTGTGAGTACGGGATTCTTTCCAATGCTGGGGATTGCACCGGCTTTAGGGCGTGGTTTCCTGTCTGGGGATGAGGTTGAAGGCTCCGATCACGTGGTGGTGGTTAGCCACCAATTCTGGAAAAGACACTTGGGTGGCCGTCCGGACGCATTGGGCCGCAAGATTACGGTGGGTGACGCAGTATGTACTGTAGTCGGAGTGTTGCGCGAGGCACAGACTCTGCCTCCATTCTGCCCCAACGACATTTTCCGCCCGCTTACATACCGCATAAATCCTGAGCAACCATGGCTGCCCTATTTGTACTTGGTTGGCAGATTGCGTCCGGGTGTTTCCCGGGAGCAAGCTCAACAAGCCCTGAAGTTAGTGAAGGTTGATGTGCCTGCCGTCGCGTCCCCGTATTATCTAAACGATCGGCCGGTACTCAGCAGCTTAAGCGAAGTAAATCAGGTTATGCGCCCGGAAATCTACTGGATGATGCTCGGCGCAGTCGGATTTCTTTACGCCATCGCCTGCCTCAATGCGTCGAATCTGATGCTCGTTCGCATGCTTGGTCAACGCCGTGAACTTGGCATCCGGCTCGCACTTGGTGGAAGCCGGTGGCGTATTATCCGGTTATTGCTGATGGAAAGTGGGGTGCTTGCCGTGTTCGCTTCGCTCGCCGGCGTGCTCGTGGCAAATTGGATTTTTCCACTGCTGCTTAGCGCGGCGGGCAATTCTGCCTTCACACCAAACTGGACCACTTGGACGCTCGGTTGGCGCGCATTCGGCGTGCTGACCTTGCTGACCATTGCCACGAGTGCACTCATCGTCGCCATTCCTGCCTTTCGTTTTTTTCGCTCCGACCTCTATTCCGGCCTGAAGGACGGCGGTGCCGCACTGGGTGAAAGCCCGGCACTCGCGCGCCTTCGCGGTTTCTTCGTGGTCATGCAGGCTGCGTTTGCCGTGGTTCTGCTCGCGGGCTCGGGATTGATGATCCGCACGATTCATAATCTGCAGAAAGTGGATCTTGGTTTCGATCCCACGGGTCGCGTTAAAATCCAGCTTGGTTTCCCGCTGGACGCCCCGTCGGCCTCGGAGCCAAGCCTCGCCCGCCGGCGCGGAATTCAGGCTGAACTTATGCGTGTTCCCGGAGTACGCGCTGTCGGTTTCGGCATGGATATCATGCTGCCCGGCGATTATTTTCCCAGCTATATCATTGAAGGCCCCGAACGTCGTCCGATCAAAGCGGCGATGGCAGGATTTAATATCGGCTATCAGGATGCCTCGGGGCTTATCTTGAAGCGCGGCCACTGGCTCAACCAGACGATGGGAAATGAGATCATGATCAACGAGTCGTTTGCCCGCGTTTGCTGGCCAGACAAGGATCCGGTTGGGCAATTGATTCGGCCAGTGAAAGGCACCAGCTATGAGCGGCCCGGTTGGAATGGCTGGGTCGTAGCTGGGGTTGTAAACGATGTTCGCTCCACAGTGCGCGACACGTCCCACAACTACCTCTATGGACCGGAGGGCTGGGGCCCATCCGATTTCAATACCTTTATCGTGCGCCTATCGCGCAACTACGACGAGGCGTCTGCCAGTCTTATCCGTCGTAAGATCTATGAGTTCGACCCACAGATTGTCGTAAACGAGATCGTTCCGCTCAGCCAGCTACGCGATGACCATCTTTGGGCGGAGCGAATGGCGGACTCAGTGCTCGAGGTGCTTGCCGGCATTGCACTCATCCTGACTGTCGTCGGGGTATTCTCGGTCCTTGCCTACACGGTCGACCGCCGCATGGGCGAATTTGGGGTGCGCCTGGCGATGGGCGCTACGCAGCGCGATCTCATGGAGCTCGTGATGCGGCGCGGCGTTTTGCTGGCGTTTACCGGCATCGTACTCGGTATCGGCGGCGCGATTGCGCTGACGCGCTATCTGAAGAGCCTATTGTTCGAAACGTCCGCACAGGATCCTCGCGTGCTCGCAGCGGTCGGTGTCATTCTGCTGATCACGTCGGTTTTTGCCTGCGTCCTGCCGGCGCGCCGCGCCACCAAAGTGGATATCACGAAGTTACTGCGCTCGGAGTAATTCCCCGGGCCGGTGGTTTGGTGGTCGGCGCTTTTTCGCCGTACTCGCACCGTGCAATGCCTCCCAGGTATGCGTCGGGCTTTTACGTCGGTTTCTTCTTTTCGAATTGATCGAAATCCCGCAGCGCTGGAAAAATTTTCATCCAGAGCAAGGCAACGGCAAGCGTGCCGGCGCCGCCAATCACGGTCGCGGCGACTGTGCCGAAAAGTGAAGCCGTCACCCCGGACTCAAACTCGCCCAGCTGGTTGGAGGTGCCGATGAACAATGAGTTAACCGCTCCGACGCGCCCGCGCATATCGTTTGGTGTCTCGAGTTGCACCAGTGAACTGCGGATGACGACGCTGATCGTATCGGCTGCGCCCAGGAACGTAAGAGCGAAAAGCGACAGGGGCAACGAGCGCGAGATTCCGAACAGCATGGTCGTGAGGCCAAAGACAAACACGGCCAGGAACATTTTCCGGCCAACCTTTCTCTGCGGCGGATGGCGCGCTAAATAAATCGACATGGCGAGTGAACCGACTGCCGGCGCTGAACGCAGCGCGCCGAGGCCCCAGGCTCCGACGTGCAGAATATCGCGTGTAAACACCGGTAACAACGCCGTTGCACCGCCGAGGAGTACCGCGAAAAGATCGAGGGAAATACTGCCGAGCACGACGGAATGCCCGCGGATGAAGTGAATGCCCGAAAAGAGCGAAGCGGCTGAGACGGGTTGTTTTGGGTGGCTGGTTTTCTTCACGCGCATCAGCGACACGAGTGCAGCTCCCACCAAACCCATCGTTCCGGTCGCCGCGTACGGGACAAAAGCACCGAACGCATGGAACAGCCCGCCGATGGAGGGACCCACAATCGACGCTGTTTGCAAGGCGCCCGCACCCCACGCAATCGCCTTCGGTACCAGATGGTCGGGCACAAGTGTCGGCATCAGGGCTTGCGTAGACGGACCTTGAAAAGCGCGAGCGGAGCCGATTACCGCCACCGTGGCGAATATTCCCGGGATACCCAGCCAGTGTGCCCAACTCCCGAGCGCCAGAAAGCAACTCGCCAGTCCTTAAACGCAAAGTGCCGTTCCGTAAATCGTGCGGCGATCGTAGCGATCAACCATGTGGCCTGCGGGAAGAGTCAATAACACGATGGGCAGATCGGATATTGGACCAGTCCCACCATGCCCAATTTAAAGGTGCTGTGGGTGAGTTCGTGGATTTGCCACCCCACCGCCACCGCTTGGATTTGGAAAGCGAGCCCCGACGCGATCCGCGCACACCAGAACCAACCGTAGGCAGGATACTCGGTCAGCAGTGAACGAGTTTTGGATTCCCGGCTGGTTTGATTTCGTCTCACGCTGGATAAATTCGATGAGGCGCGGAAGGGGTTCCTTCTAACACGCCGGTCGAATTCAAGCTGCTGCGGGGGCGGGGACGCGTTACCGGGCGGGAGTCATTTGCTGCCAGGTTATATTAGATGTCTGGTTGGGATCGAAGCTGGCATCGTTGGAATTCGCATAATTACCGTAGCCGTCGGTCCAGTGATATTGTTCGGAGCTGCTGTGCTGGGAGGTGCCGGTATCCGGATCGTTCATGGTGTCCACCCCCTCGGACATAGTCGTCGAATTTGTCATTTCCGTTGCGGCCAGCAGCTGCAGATGAACTGGCGTTGGCGGCGGCCCGCTGGCTGTCCATCGAGGCGATCATGGAATCGTTATTAGCGCTGATTTGCCGGCTGCGCTGACCGGCGGCCGCGATGTTCGCGTAACCTTGGGCGAGGTTGTTGTTGAATTGGTTGCCGAGTTGGGCGCGAATTTCGTTAGCGCGCTGCTTCCATTGCGGATTTGGCTGCACCGAATGAACGACGTAAGCGAGAACCTCGCGCCGTTTGTCGAGCGTGCCACGCGGTGCTTTGAAACTGTGCACATCAACGAGTCCCCAGTTGATTTGAATCGAGTGTCCTTGAGGACCGTCATACGGAATCCTGGCGAGGTAATAAACGGCGTAAAATTCTTCTTCCATCTGCTGGCCGTTTTCCTCGTAGGTTACTTTGATCCCCACGCCGTTGGTGGTATTGGGATTTTCCCCAAACATGGCGGTGAGTTTGGGCATTTCCCTTACGCCCACGATTTGGAGGTTGGGTTGATTCGGGTGATAGAATTGCACGATCGCGGAACGCAACGCTTCGGGTGGCGACATGGGTTGAACGTTAAGCTGACCGAGCGCTCTGGATCCGGGGCGGTTGAAGGCGGCGGCGCCTTGCAACCAATAGCACGCGAGGAGGGGAAAGAAAGTCACCGCTTCAGGCTTTGATGGATTCCAAGCGCGCACAAACGCCGTAACCGGACTGGAACTGTCTTCGTATTTCCAACGCACCGCGCCCGAAACCTGCCACTTCTCTGGTGTCATCAATGCGATAAATGGCATGCCGCCCTGCTGTTGATCAGTGACGGTGTGAACGGCGAATTTCTCGCCAGCCACCATCGTTGGGCGGTCGGTGAAGGCGGTAAAGGAGCTGATCAGAAAAAGAAGGCACGTAACCTTCGGATGGTGGCGATGAATCGCGCGGGTTCGGGTCCTGCCCAACTTTGGCGCAATCGATTACGGATTTTGCACCAGATTTTTGATGATGGGTGGAGCGCTAATTTGGGCGTTTGGAAAGCAGATCCCGCAGGGTTGAGGCAAAATTTTTTGAAGGAGGTGGGCTTTCTGTCATGCTGAACGACGTGAAGAATCCATCATACCGCTCGCGTCGGTCTGCCATCGGATGTATAGCCAGACGCTGGCTGGATTCCCTGCGGGCAGAATGACAAACGGAACTTTGGAAGACCCCCATTAGCTGGGTCGACCGGCCGTAGGCAGCCGGACCATAGGAACCATGGGCGTAACTCGATGATTCGACTTGGCGGCTGATTTTCTCGCCAGACGGGTGTCGTACATTTGCACGAGCAGGGCAGGCACGGTCAAAATTACTATCTTCATATCAAGCCAGAACGAAAGGTCGTGGGCATATTTGATATCGAAATGCATCATCTGCTCAAAGGTCGTCCGATTCTTTCCGGAAACCTGCCAGAGTCCGGTAAGCCCGGGCAACGCGTCACAGCGTTTCAATTGCCAGGGCAAATATTTCTCATATTCGCTGGGAATGCAGGGACGCGGCCCCACCAGACTCATCTCACCGCGCAGGACATTGATCAGCTGCGGCAACTCGTCCAATCCGGACGCCCGCAGCAACCACGCGCCGGGGAGTAATCGGGAGTCACCTCGCGCATCCAGTTTAACCATGGGAGCGTTGGTCCCGATCAAGTCTTTAAAGTAAGTCTGGTGAACCGACGTATCGGAACTCAATTTCATCGTGCGAAATTTATAGATCTTAAATCGGCGGCCATTGTGGCCGATGCGCTCTTGCGTAAAAAAGACCGGTCCGGGTGAAACGCATTTCGTGATGACCGTCATGATCACGGTGAAGAATGCGAGAAAGGGTAGCGCGATCGCGCAGCCGGCGAGATCAATGGTGCGTTTCCAAGCAGGAAGAGTGGCCGTGGCGGGATTCATGACAGGAGTGGGTCGCAGTGCGGACGGGGAGGGTGCTTTACCGGGTTAAACTTAGTCATCCTTCAAAGCGGGATTTCGCGGCGGAACCGATCACGTCGATACATATTATTTCTGCAGCGGGCATTGTTCAACTGACAATGAATGCACCCGTGCGTTACGGATTTTATTTGGGATATTTTAAGTTTCACCTTGCGCCCTGATTTTCCGGGCAAGCCGCAGCGATGCGACTGCGGCCTGCCTTGATTTTGTACGGGCTCCTTCGACGGAGGCCCAATTGTTTCACCCGTCGTGATTTGCTTCAGTTCTTGATCGAGCGATAGATCGAAAATCGTTCGCTATTTTCATCCGGCGACCAATTTCCCGAAACTTCCAGCACGCCAATCGGTCCAACCAAGGTTCCGGCAACGCGCGCGACGCCGGCTTCATTGAGATCCAAAACCAAAGTGGTTCCATCCGTCGTTCTCGCGAGCGCGATGGAGGCGTCCGCGAAACCCGGGACGGCAAACAACGATTCGATGCCAGCGCTGTGGTCGAGGCGGTCAAAAAACGGGTGGCGATCGGTCGCAGATCGTGCTCGGTGCATCGACGAACGCGGCGAACGTGAGTCTCCGTCGACGACTGCAACGGCTTGCTCGACGCATGCGATGCTGTTCGTTGGGTAACCCAATCCATTTCCGGCCAGAGCCAATGACGATTCAACCTGGTTAACTTTCAGCCGGGTCGGTTGGGGAAGGGATGAAACGCGGGAGCTCGCTACTACTTCCATAAAAGCTGGTGCTTCCTGCGCGACGTTTTCCGATTGATCGATTGCGGATTCGAATTGGGTGGTGGAAAGAAACGCTTCGTTATCCGCTGAACGGAAACGTTGTCGCATTGTGGCGGGGAGACGGGCGTGATTCACGAGGAGCGCCGTGCGAATGGTAAAGTGTCCCGTGATGCTGCGGCGGTTTGCTCGAACGAGGCTGGCCCAATGTTTGTCGTTCGCGACGGGGAGTAACACCGGGACGACTGCGCGACCGTTGAGGTCGGCCGTAATATCCACACTGTGGTCGGCGGATCGGAACTGAATGATCTCACCCGGTTCGAGAGCGCATAACGTGACGAGTTGGACGTCGAGTCCGCGCTGCCGGCCGAGATAGCCGGTCCAATCCGAAATGTCCGCGCTCGGTTCGGATAGTCCACCGTCGGACACTAATCCCGAGCCCCAATCGATCCCATGCGCGTCATCCGATCCGGCGAACGAATACCCGCAATTATCGACGAATTCCACGAGTGTGTTGGTGACGTTGCCGGTGGCATCGACAATTACCCGTGGCGGCGCACCTAAATCGATGAGTCGGACGCCCCGGGCGGTGTGAACAATAAAGCGAACCGGGCTCGTGATCTCGGCCGCAACGGCGGATGGAATCGCGAGCTTGATTTCCGGCGAAGCGGCGGGGCGTTGGATATACGGTGCAATCCATTTTCCCGGGGGAATAATTTCCAAGTCGTGGAAGGCGCCGTAATTTTCAAGACGGACGCCGCCCTTCGTTGTCATGTCGCCCGGAGCTGCATTTCTGGTTTTGGCCTTGTCGCCGGCACGGGTGGCCATCGAACAAAACTCCAACCGATGCGGCTGCCCGAAGGGTTTGACCGAGGGCTGAAGAGTCTTTCGTCCGTGATCGAGCGGTAGTTTTACGGTGCCTCCAATCGTCATGCCGTCGGCGAAAACCGAAATTTGATGGTACGCCAGCCGGGCGCTTCCCAGTGGAATTTCAGGCAGAAGGGTATCGACGGTGAACGCCTGATCTCCAATGAATGCACCGCCGAATTTCTCAGGATCCATGGCATCTCTCATTATTCCCAGAAGCCCCGCGCCAATCGATTTTGGCGCGACTTCCCTTGGTTGGTTTTCAAGCGACCAATGAACCGTCGTGCGCAGCGATTGGGCGCTCGATGGCGTGAGCGAAAAATTGCAGGCGAGCCGTCCGCTGACGTTGTTCACGGCCGATGGGGCCACGGGCGGAAGGTGGCCGGCAAAGTCGAGGGCGACCCGGGGGATTCCGTCTAACGACCGCCACTGAGCTCCGATGGTCAGCGAGCTGATTTGCGCCGCGAGATGGCCGGCGATTTTTGACTTCGCGAACCGAATGGCCGCCGCGCCGTTTAAGAAAAGGCCCCACTCTTGTCCGGCGGGTAAATAAGCGATCGCGACGCTCGCTGGGGAATCGAAGCGAACGCAGACGACGCCCGCAACCAGTTCGATTCGCGCGGATTGCGGCGCCGACAGGCCCAATTTATTGCACGCGTCGCCGCAATCCATGGTCAGGGGTGATCCGATGGCGTTGATGAGAGCGGTCTTTGCTTTGGAGGCGCTCGCCCCGAGGGTAACTCCAAGCATGCCGAGATCGACATCGACGCAACGCAGCGGGACGACCGCGCCGATTGCGGCCATTTCCAAGATAACGACGACAGTTCCAGCCGGCGTCGTGGCGCCCACGGGCACGCGGTTCGGTGTGGTGAGAACGTCATTGCGTCGTACCACGAAGACATCGAGGGGCACGCGCAGGCGGACCGTCGCGTTGGCTGCGGCGATGGCAACGGGCGTGTCTGCGACATCGACATGATCGATATAGACCGAATCGAACGCCCCAAAACAGGTGGTCAGGAGACGTTTTTGAATTGCGCGCGCCGTGATCGCCCCAAGGACGGACGACTGGACCTGTAGTTCAATGCTCATGGAAGGCGGGCATAACCGTGAGGTCGGCCCACCCTTCAAAGCGGGATTTCTCCTCCAAACCGATCAGTGCATTGGCGATTCATGCAGAGGACTTGCCCACGAAACACACGAAGCGCACGAAAATCAGCGAGATGCGCAGCGATTCATTGTCCCATTCAGTCCACCGTTTGATGAGACAAAACCCCGGTTGGTTTTGTCCGGAACCGCTTCTTTTCGTGTCATTCGTGTGTTTCGTGGGCCACTCCGATTGCGTCGTTACGGCTTAGTCCTGACGGGTGCGGT
>JAYVMJ010000391.1:0-3954 GCA_043759025.1 Verrucomicrobiota bacterium
AGCTGCGGGCTGCGTCGCCGGTGGCGGCCTTTCCAGCTGGCTCCTCCATCGCGGCCATTCGGTGGACGCCGCACGCAAAATTGCCCTTGGATTGAGTGCCGCACTGATGCCGTGCGTCATGTTCGTTCCCCACGTTTCCGTGCCGTGGGTGGTCTTTCTCTTTAGTGTGGCGTTCTTCGGGCAACAATCCTGGTCGACCCTCGTCATGACGCTTCCGACCGATCTTTTCCCGAAGCACGCCGTCGGCACGGTCGCCGGCTTCGTGGGGCTCGGCGGGGCGTTGGGCGGCGTGGTTCTCGGTCAACTCGCGGGCTACCTGCTCGACCAGGGATTTAGTTATACTCCCATTCTCGTGATCGCAGGTTCGCTGCACGTCGCGGCGTTTTTGCTGATTCTCGCCACCGTGCGCTCGCTAAGACTGCTGCCTCTGAAAGCAGAATTTCTAACCACCAATCCACACTTATGAACACTAATACTTCAAGCTTTCAGTCCGAGAGACAGAGTCCATTAGTGTGGATTAGTGGTTTCTATTTTTCCTATGAAAATCACTGAAATCCGCACCCGCGTCGTTCAATGGCGCGGCCAAACCGTTCCGCTGCCGCCACACTTCTGCACCAATCCGATGGATGTCGTCGCTCCGATGCTCACGCGCGCGACGATGGGCACCTTCACTTTCCATGCTTGGGTGCTGGTGGAAATCTTCACCGACACCGGCCTCGTTGGCATCGGCAACGCGGCCCTTTCTCCGCAGGTCACGAAGCAGGTGATCGATCTTTATTTAAAGCCGCTGTTGATCGGCGCCGATCCGTGGGACACCGAATTTCTCTGGCAACACATGTACCGGAAAACCATGGCGTTCGGCCGCAAAGGCATCGCAATGGTTGCGATCAGTGCGGTCGACATCGCCCTCTGGGATTTGCTGGGCAAGTCCGCCAAGCAGCCCGTTTACCGTCTGCTCGGCGGTCGCACCAAGCCGCGCATTCCGGTTTATGCGAGCCGTCTCTACAGCACGCCCCTCGACGAACTCGCCAGCGAATCCGCCAAATACAAGGCGCAGGGCTACAAGGCCATGAAGCTCCGGTTTGGCTGGGGTCCCGCCGACGGTGCCGAGGGCATGCAACACAATCTCGCGCTCGTCCGCACGGTGCGCAAAACCGTCGGCGATGGCATCGACATCATGGCCGACGCGTACATGGGTTGGAATCTCGACTACGCGAAACGCATGATTCCGCTGCTCGAGAAATTCAATCTGCGCTGGCTCGAGGAACCGGTGATTCCCGACGACATCCACGGTTACGCCGAGTTAAAGAAATGCGGTCGCATCCCCATTTCCGGCGGCGAACACGAATACACGATCCATGGTTTCCGCGACCTGATCGAGGCGCGCGCCGTAGACTACATTCAATTCGACACCAATCGCGTCGGCGGAATTTCGCAGGCGCGCAAAATCGCCGCGCTCGCCGAGGCGCATCAGATTCCGGTCATCCCGCACGCCGGGCAGATGCACAATTATCATATCGTCATGGCCAGCTTGAATTCCCCGATGGCCGAATATTTCCCGCCGGTCGATGTCGAAGTCGGCAACGAACTCTTCTGGTATATTTTCAAGGGAGAACCGGTCGCGAAGGATGGTTTTATCGACCTCGATGAAACCCTTCCCGGCCTCGGCCTCACGGTGGATGAGGAAAAACTTAAACAATTCGAAGTCACCGGCTGACCGGTCAGCGTCTCTCCTTTCCCCATGACCCGACTCGTCCAGATTCAGCACGGCGCCATTCGTCGCGTCGCTCTCGTCCAGGAACCACATCTCCTGCTGCTCACGGAAGTGGATTCAGTCCTTGCCCTCGCCACGCGTGCGATTGCCTCGGCCTCGTGTCTCGTCGAGCTGGTTGCAGAATTGGCGCATGGGGAGAAACTGGAGTACGATCCGATTTATTCCGGCCAGTCCGAATGGAAACTTCTGCCAGCAATCGATCATCCCGCGGAACCCTCTCGCTGTCTCGTATCGGGCACCGGCCTCACTCATCTCGGCAGCGCGCAAAACCGCAATTCGATGCATGGCAAAAGCGACGCTGAAATGACCGACAGCATGAAGATGTTCCGCTCCGGCATGGATGGTGGACGTCCGGCAACGGGCAAAATCGGCATCGCGCCTGAATGGTTCTACAAGGGCGTCGGGACGATTCTCCGCGCGTCCGGCGAGGCCCTCACCGTACCGCCTTATACGGAAGACGGGGGCGAGGAAGCGGAAATTGCCGGCGTCTATCTGATCGGACCCGATGGGCAACCGCATCGCATCGGCATGGCGTTGGGCAATGAATTCTCCGACCACAAATACGAAAAGCGCAATTACCTGCACCTTGCCAGTTCCAAGATTCGCACCTGCAGCATTGGACCCGAACTGGTGATCGATCCCGCGTTCAATCAGGTGCCCGGCTCCGTCACGATCGAACGCAACGGCGCCACGTTTTGGACGAAAGCTCTCGCGACCGGCGAAAGCGAAATGTGCCACAGCCTCGCAAATATCGAACATCATCACTTCAAATTCGAGACCCACCGACACCCGGGCGATGTCCACGTTCATTATTATGGCGCGTGCGCCCTCAGCTTCGGTGCCGGCGTGGAACTCGTCGATGGCGATGTGATGAACATTCATTTCACCGGCTTCGGCCGGCCTTTGCGCAATCCCCTGCGGGTGATCCCGCCCAACCACAACCCAATCATCGTCCATTCCCTCGCATGAGCTCCTTCCTTTCCCAACCTCACCTCGCTTTCCTCGGCCTCGGCCTGATGGGCTCGGGCATGGCGCGCCGCCTGCTCGACGCAAAATTTCCCGTCGCCGTCTATAATCGCAATCCGGCCAAAGCCGCGCCGCTCGCGAGCGCAGGCGCGCACACCTCCTCGTCACCGCGCGAGGCGGCGCACCACGCCGGCGTGATCATCAGCATGCTCGCGGACGACGAAGCGGCCCGCGCCGTCTGGCTCGGTGTCGAAGGAGCACTCGCGAGCGTCGGTCCCGGGACTATTTGCATCGAGTGCAGCACGGTTTCCGTCGGCTGGGTCCGCGAACTTTCGGCGGCGGTTCTTGCTCGTGGCGGAGAATTTCTCGATGCGCCTGTCACGGGCAGTCGCAATCAGGCGGCCGCGGGCGAACTCAACTTCCTCGTCGGTGGCCCGGAAAGCACTTTGGAAAAAGTCCGCGGCGTGTTTGCAGCAATGGCGAAATCCGTCACGCCCATCGGCCCGGTGGGCAGTGGCGCGTTGATCAAGTTGATCAATAACTTTGTCTGCGGCGTGCAGATCGCAGCGCTCGCCGAGGGCCTCGCAATGATCGAGCGCGGCGGTCTCGATCGCGCGAAAGCAATCGAAGTTCTCACCGCCGGCGCACCCGGCAGCCCGCTGGTGAAAACCGTCGCCGCCCGGATGGTCAAACCGGACTATGCGCCCAATTTTCTTTTGCGCCTGATGGCGAAGGACCTGACTTACGCCCGACAGGAAGCGATCGGCCAATCATTGCATCTTGCCACCGCCAGTGCCGCACTGGAGGTATTTGAAAACGCAATCGACGCCGGGCATGGCGAAAAAGACATCGCCGCCGTGATCGAACCGCTGCGGGCGCAGTAACGAATTACTCCCAGCGGCCGCGGGCATCCCGCGTCTTCTGGTTTATTCGCTCCGAGGTCGAGGTATTAGGGAGTGTCTTCAAACTTGTTTGTCATTCTGAACGAAGTGAAGAATCCACGGCAGCGAACGTAATGCCACGAGCGAGCACATGGATTCTTCGCTACGCTCAGAATGACGGTAAACGGGAAAGTCATGGGGTTTGAAAACACCCCCAAAAAAAATCCCACGGCGAATAAGTAAACAACCCCGGGGCAAGCCCCGAGGCATTGAAACCAAGCCAACCATGCCGCTGATCAGTTATGCTCTCCTCCGTGGCACGGGCGTCCCGCC
>JAYVMJ010000392.1:0-4034 GCA_043759025.1 Verrucomicrobiota bacterium
ACTAGGAGCACTTTTGAAAAAAGTACCCCGCAATTGACAGGCGGTCAAGTCCGCGGACAACGTGAAGCGATCTCATGGCTGACCACTTTCACCTGTTGAGGACCGACACAGTAACCGCCGCGCGGAGGGGGCGTTTGCGTACACTGCACGGCTCGATCGAAACCCCGATTTTTATGCCGGTGGGTACGCAGGGAACGGTCAAGTCGCTGACTCCCGCGCAAATCCGCGAAACGGGCGCGCAGATTATATTGGGCAACACCTACCATTTGAACCTGCGGCCGGGTTCAGAACTGGTTCGTGAAATGGGCGGTCTGCATAAATTCATGGGTTGGGACGGCCCGATCCTGACCGATAGCGGTGGATTTCAAGTATTCAGCCTGGCCAAACTTCGCGACATTCGAGACGACGGCATTGCGTTTCAATCGCACCTCGACGGATCGAAGCTTTTTCTGGGTCCACGCGAAGTGATGACCATTCAGGAGAATTTGGGTTCGGATATTGCGATGGTGATCGATGAATGCCCGCCTTGGCCTTGCACGCGCGAAGAATGCCGCCGGGCGGTGGACCGCAGTTATCGCTGGGCGCAGCAATGTAAACAGATCGCAACCGATAGCGGATTTCTCGCGGCAGGCCACCATGTTTTTGCCATCGCGCAGGGTTCGACTTTCGACGAGTTGCGGCGGGAAGCGGCGGAATCCCTCGCGGCGTTGGATTTTCCCGGTTACGCGGTTGGCGGAGTGAGCGTGGGCGAACCTGAGCCGGAGATGTTGAAACAGGTCGCAGCGACCACACCGTTCATGCCGGCGGACAAGCCGCGTTATACGATGGGTCTGGGGACGCCACCGCAGATTTTGAAGATGATTGCGCTTGGAGTAGACATGTTCGATTGCGTGCATCCGACCCGCGTGGCGCGCAATGGCGCGGCTTTCACGCCGGACGGACTGATCAATCTTCGCAACGAGCGCTACCGTGCCGACGCCTCGCCGCTCGTGGAAGGGTTGGACAACTACACCTGCCGTAATTTCTCCAAGGCCTATCTCCGGCATCTGGTAATGGCCAACGAGATCCTCGCGTGCACCTTGCTTACGCTGCACAATCTCCATTTTTACCTTGATCTCATGGCGCAGGCACGGCTCCACATCGAAGCGGGAGACTACGGTGTCTGGCACCGCGGCTGGATTAATCGTTACGAAAACGGTGAACGCGCGGCCGCCCGGGCACTTTTTTCGAGCTAGCCAGTCATTATTTCACCACTAACACTTTCATTATGCGCATACTCATCACGGGCGGAGCAGGATTTCTTGGCAGCCATCTGTGCGACAAGCTTTTGGCTCAGGGCAACGACGTCATCTGCCTCGATAATCTGTTTACCGGCAGCAAAGCCAACATCGCTCACTTGTTCGGCAATCCCAACTTCGAGTTTGTCCGCCACGATGTGATTGATCCCTACAAATACGAGGTCGATCAAATCTACAATCTGGCCTGCCCGGCGTCTCCGCCGCACTACCAATATAATCCGATCAAGACCACCAAGACGTCGGTCATGGGTGCGATCAATTGCCTCGGGTTGGCGAAGCGGACGAAAGCGCGCGTTTTTCAAGCCAGCACGTCTGAAGTTTATGGTGATCCCTCGGTTCATCCGCAGCCGGAGTCCTATTGGGGAAATGTGAATCCGATCGGGCGCCGGTCTTGCTACGACGAAGGCAAACGCGTCGCGGAGACACTGTTTTTCGATTATCACCGCGAAAACGGAGTCGATATCCGGATCGTGCGGATTTTTAACACTTACGGTCCGCGGATGCACCCGAACGACGGGCGCGTCGTTTCGAATTTTATCGTCCAAGCCCTGAAGGGCGTAGATCTCACCATTTATGGCGACGGGCAACAGACCCGGTCGTTCTGCTATGTCGATGACTTGCTCGAAGGCTTTGTCCGTTTGATGGGCCAAACGGAAACGGTCGGTCCGGTGAACATTGGCAATCCGGGTGAATTCACGATGCTGGAGCTCGCGCAGCACGTTTTAAAACTTACGAACAGCAAGTCTAAGATCGTGTATAAACCGCTGCCCGCCGACGACCCGAAGCAGCGGCGTCCGGACATTACCCTCGCGCAAAAATATCTGAAGTGGGAACCCAAGGTTCAGCTCGAGGAAGGCTTGGAGAAAACCATCGCGTATTTTAAAACGAAGGTCTGATCCGTTTCCGTCTACACTCTGATCTCAACCGCTGCGTTGAACCGGCTCGAACGAGGGTGAAGTGTTTTCGGTGTTCTCCTCCAGCCGGGTGACGAGAACGTCGACCGTGAGTTGTCGTTTCGTCGTTCCGCGATAAGTTCCTTTCAGCGGTGATACGTCCGCGTAATCGCGTCCGACGGCGACTTTAACATAGTGGCCATCGGCGAGTCGGTTATTGGTGGGATCGAGACCGCACCAGCCGGGGCCGGGGAGATAGACTTCGACCCAAGCGTGGCTCGCTTGGGCGCCTTTGAGCTGGTCAGCCGGACCGTTGTAGAGATATCCGCTCACGTAGCGTGCCGGGATTTTCATCGCGCGACACAGGCCGAGCATCACGTGGGCGAAATCCTGACAAACACCCCTGCGCGCCTTGAGCACTTCACGCATGTGCGTATGGACGTTAGTGGATGCGGACTGATAACGAAATTCGCGGAAGATGTACTGCATGATCGTCTGCGCTGCTTGCCAGACATCGGTTTGTCCTTCGGTCACGTCCAAGGCCGTCCGCCATAAATCCGCTCCGGCTTCGACGTAGGTGCTCGATTGTAGAAAATCGTAGCAGCGTTCCATCCGGGCGCACTCCGCGATCTTTTCGAGCGGGAAGGGGACTGCATCCGCCGCGAGGGCCGGCAGATCCCCCGTCGTCACGATAGAATTCGCTTCGACACTCAGTTCGGCATGCGGCTGGACGATGTCGAAAAGGTGGACGCAGTTGAAATAGAAATCGAGATAGTGCGACAGCTTCGACGGCGGGAGGATTTTCAGCAGAAAGCTGTGGCAGGTTTGCGGTCCCGTGGTGACCGGCTGGAGCCGGGCTTCATTGAAGCTGTCCCGCACACTGGTCTCATACGTGAAGCGGGTTCGGTGGAGGACATGAAGTTTCATTCGGTCGTGTTCGGTCGCAGATTGCGGCCGGCGGGCTGAAGGGAAACGAGCTCGTGGATAATGGTTTGTTGCTGCTGTTCCTCCTGTTGGCGAAGTTCGTATTCTTCCGGATTATGGAACGGCTGGAATATATAGGCTTGGAAGAGCGCGTCACCGATTGCGTTCAATTTGGACTGGGTGACATCGATATACGCATGCAGACCGATTTCGAAAATATCCTCGACCGTGCTGAATTGCAGCTCCGCCAGCAATCGGCCGGCGAGTTTTTCCGCAGCGTTGCTAAACCGTCCTTCACGCACTCCCGAAATTCTGCGCAACACTGTATTCAGATGCCGGACAGAAAAACGCACTGACCGGGGAAATTCATCGGAAAGTAAAAGCAATTCGGCCACGAGTTCGGGGCGCACCTCCGCTCCGTGCAGTGCGCGGTAGGCGTCCCAAGCACTGCATGAGCGGAGCACAGCGGACCATCCCAAAGCATCAGTCTGGCTGGGCGCCGCGGGCAACCCGCGCTCGGGCAGCGAGGCATGCCGCACGTCGAGGATACGGGAGGTCTTGTCGGCGCGCTCGAGATAGCGGCCGGCTTGGGTGAAAAACCATCCCTCGTTGCGCACCACCGTGGCGTCGGTGAGGCCTTGCAAGAGGAGCGAACCATTTTTGATCGTCAGAAAAAAATCAGACGGGCTTTCATTCCAGAGGTCGCCCGCGCGCGGAGAATAAAGAAACAGATAAAGACGATTCAGCTCCTCCCAAAGTTCGGCGGTGATCTGGTCGCGAACCATGCGGGCGTTTTCACGTCCCTGGGCAACCGATGACAGGATCGAGTTGGGATTCTCGCTCTGAAAGACAAGAAAGTCGGTCACGGTCTGACCAGTTGTGCGTGGATGAAGTCGCCTGAAGAGTTCCTCGTCGCCCG
>JAYVMJ010000393.1:0-4439 GCA_043759025.1 Verrucomicrobiota bacterium
GCCCATCCCGCAGTGATGGGCACACACTGGTTCCAGTGGATCGACCAACCCGCCACCGGGCGCAACGACGGCGAGAATTACAACATCGGCTGGGTGGACGTCACGGATCGTCCTTACTTGGAACTGGTGGAAGCAGCGAAACTCACCCACGCGCGTCTCCTCGACATTCACTCTGGAAAAATTCCGCCGACTAACCAACTCGCCAAGGCCTCCGAGGTCGGCACTCCGGTTGAGACGAGTCAATTCGGCCAGCCCGGCGTACAATAATTCATGCACAATCTTACGACAGTTTAATTTAAACTGTAGCCGGAGGCAGTGACTCGCCACTTCGGTCGTTTTTCCAAACTGTAGGCGGAGCAGCGACTACTCGCCTGTTGGGATTGAATTGAGCGCAGACCTGTAGGCGAGAGGCCCGAAGCTGCTCCAGTCACCGCTCCCCCGGTTCGGAGAATTACCACCCGGCGCCCAAATAGATGTCTCCGCCCCCTGCTACATTGCGCTGATGCGGACACCGTTTTTTTGGAAAACCTCCAGCAGAGCCGGACCGCCCTAACTCATAATTTCCCTATGAAAACTCCCGGCGATCATTAATACTCGCCGAGTAAAAGAGAAGTTATGCCCTAATGATTTGATCACCCCACTGATTATAATGACCCGACTCAAAATCCCCACCCTTCTCCTGGCAGGCAGCCTTTTTATTGCCACCATCGGATCAGCCGCGGCCGCCAGGCCAGTCGCGAGTGCGCCCGCGCATCGCTTCGAAATCGGTCCGACTGACTTCCTCCTCGACGGCCAGCGGCTCCAAATTCGTTGCGGGGAAATTCATTTCGCGCGCGTGCCGCGCGAATACTGGACGCACCGGCTCAAGGCGATCAAGGCCATGGGACTCAACACCGTTTGCGCCTACCTGTTCTGGAATTACCACGAATGGGAAGAGGGCAAGTTTGACTGGAAGGACCAGCGCGATGCCGCCGAATTTTGCCGGCTCGCCCAGCAGGAAGGCCTGTGGGTAATCCTTCGTCCCGGTCCCTACGCCTGCGCCGAATGGGAAATGGGCGGGCTGCCCTGGTGGTTGCTCAAGCAACCCGGTGATAATTTCCTGCGCACGCGCGATCCGCGCTTCATGAACCCGGCGCGTCACTGGCTCGCCGAAGTCGGCCGCGTGCTCGGACCGCTGCAAATCACCCGCGGCGGCCCGATTCTCATGGTGCAGGTGGAAAACGAATACGGTTATTTTGGCCGTGACGCAGACTATATGCGCGCGATGCGCCAAGCGGTGCTCGACGCCGGTTTCAACGTTCCGCTGTTCGCCTGCAATCCCACCAGCGAAGTCGTCCGCTCTTATCTGCCGGAACTCTTTTCCGTGGCAAATTTCGGTTCGAATCCCGCCGATGGTTTCAAGGCGCTCGCATCGGTGCAGAAAGGGCCGCTGATGTGCGGCGAGTTTTATCCGGGTTGGTTCGACACGTGGGGCGCGCCGCATCATCGCGGCGATACTCCGGGCGTCCTCCGCGATCTCGACTACATGCTCAAGGCCCACGGCTCCTTCAGCCTCTACATGGCGCATGGCGGCACGACATTCGGGCTGTGGGGCGGATGCGACCGTCCGTTCAAACCCGATACCACGAGCTACGATTACGACGCGCCCATCAGCGAGGCGGGTGGGGTCGGTGAAAAATTCGCGCAATTCCGCGCAGTGATAAAACCTTACCTGTTACCCGGCGAAACCCTGCCCGAACCGCCGGCCGCAATGCCGGTGATTTCCATTCCTGCGTTCACCTTGAAGCAGTCCGCTGCCGTCCTCGCGAATCTCCCAACGGCGACGATTCAGGATGTTTCGCCGCATTCGATTGAATCGTACGGCATCAGTCGCGGCCTCATCGCCTACCGCACCACCTTACCCGCTGGTCGTGCGGGCACGCTTCAACCCGCACTCGTCCGCGATCTCGCGTGGGTTTTTGTCGACGGACAACCCATCGGCACCATGGACGCCCGCGTGCGTGGCAGCTCCGTAATTATTCCCGCTCGCACCAAACCCGTCACCCTCGACGTGCTCGTCTACACCATCGCCCGCGTTAACTTTGGCGTGGAAGTTCACGACCGGAAAGGTCTCCGCGGACCGGTTCGCTTTCTCCCGCAGGGCGAAAACCCTTTCAACGTCGAGCAGTGGCAGATCAAGGCCATCGACTTTGGAGCCGATGCCGTCCTGCCGCCGCTCGCCTGGCGCGACGGGCCGGCCACCGGGCCGGCATTCTGGCGCGGCTCTTTTGAGATCGCTGCGACGGGCGATACATTTCTGGACGTGTCGAAATGGGGCACCGGAATTGTGTGGGTCAACGGCCACTGCCTCGGACGTTATTGGAATATCGGGCCCACCCAAACGATGTATTTGCCCGCGCCGTGGATGAAAACAGGTGCCAATGAAATCGTCGTGCTTGATCTGGCCGGGCCCGAGGAACCCGTCATCGCGGGCTTGAAGGAACCGGTGCTCGACCGGCTTCGTCCGGAAAAAGACACCCTGCCGCTTCACAACCGCGGCACGCTGCAACTCTCCGGTCTTGCGCCAGTAAAGGAAGGAATGTTCGCGCCCGGCGCGGCGACCCAGGAAATTCATTTTGCGGCCACGACGACTGCGCGCCAGTTCTGCCTCGAATCCATCGATGCTTTTGACGGCAAGGAATTCGCGGCCGTCGCGGAAATCGCTCTGTTCGACGCCGGGGGAAAAATCATGAATCAGTCCGCGTGGACGATTGCCTACGCCGACAGTGAGGAGATCGGCGGTGAAGACGGTTCCGCTAACAACGCGATCAACGGCCAGGCGGCGGACTTCTGGCACACCGCGTGGAGCACAACCAAGCCGACGCATCCGCACCGGTTGATTATCGATCTCGGTTCCAGCGTGGATGTGTCGGGTTTCCGTTACACCCCACGCCAAGGCGCTGACGACGTGGGCGGACGCATCAAAAATTACCGCGTTTATCTCGGCGACCGGCTGGTGGCCCCGCCCAATTAATCCCACCGAACAGTAAAGCCCGGTCCGGCTGGCGAGAAGCTTAGGTTACGCGGATCATACCGACAGTTTACCCCATGAATATCAGGCCGCTTCAATTTCTGATCCAGACCGGTTTGCTCTCTTTTGCGCTGTCCGCCTTCGCGCTTGCGCCCGCGGGCGGCGCAGATTTGCAGGAGAATTTTCTTCACCCGCCGGCAGCGGCACGACCCTGGGTGTATTGGACGTGGCTCAGCAGCAATCTGACGAAGGAAGGAATCACGGCCGATTTGGAAGCGATGCAACGCGTGGGCATCGGCGGGGCGCTGATTCTCGACGTGGACCAAGGAACACCGGAGGGTGGGATGAAATTTTTTGACGCGAAGTGGCAGGCAATGTTCAAATACACCGTCGGCGAAGCCAAACGGCTGGGGTTGGAAATCAACATGAACAACGGCGCCGGATACTACGGCAGCGGCGGAAGTTGGGTTCCACCTGAACAGGGCATGCAGTGGGTTTATCAAAGCGAAACCCCCATCACTGGCGGCGCCACGTGGAGCGGAATACTCGCGAAGCCCGTGGATCGCGCGGATTATCACGACATCGTGGTGCTCGCCGTCGGCGAAACTCCCCTCGCGGCCAAGGATCGCTATCAATTTCCCGGGCTCACGATGAAGGCGTTGCTTTGGAAAAGCTGGGTGGCTTACACGGGAACGCAAAGCTCCCCGCTCGACGCGAAAGCACCGGCCGACGCGATTATTCCGCTTGATCGCGTGATCGATCTTACCGCGCAAATGGACGCCGCGGGAAAACTCACGTGGACTGCGCCGCCCGGCGCGTGGACGGTGCTGCGCATCGGCCACGCTTACAACGGAAGCCGGATCGGGCCGACCCCGAAGGATCAGGGCGGCCCGGAAACCGACAAGCTCAGCAAGGCGGCCACCGACCTCCATTTCAATACGTTCGTGAAACACCTCAACGACCTCGTCGGGCCCGACGGCAAAGCCGCTCTGGTCGGCACCCATGTGGACAGTTGGGAGGGTGGCGGCCAGAACTGGACCGCGGGCATGCGCGACGAATTCAAGCAGCGCCGCGGCTACGATTTGCTCCCGTATTTGCCCGTATTGAGCGGGCGGGTCGTGGGCGATTTGCAAATCAGCGAACGCTTTCTCTGGGATCTGCGCAAAACGGTTTCCGAACTAATGGTGGAGAATTACGTCAAGGAACTCCAAAGACTCGCCCACGAGAACGGCCTGCGCTTTACGTTCGAGAGTTACACCACCACTGGGAACGATCTCGATGCCGCGAACTTCGTCGATGAACCGATGGCGGAATTCTGGACGCCCACCGGCCAGGGCGAGGATTTCTACCCCACGACGAAATCGATGTCGTCGGCGGCCCATTTAAACGGGCGCAAAATTGTCGGGGCCGAAGCCTTCACTTCTTTCCG
>JAYVMJ010000394.1:0-6071 GCA_043759025.1 Verrucomicrobiota bacterium
GGGTAAACTGATGGCGGCCGATGGCGAAGGGCAGATCGAGCGCGATTTTTTTCGCTTTTAAATTCACACCCGGGCCCCAGTTGCCGTCGGCTCGCTCAGAGCTGCCACCCAGCCTGCCGCCGTACGTCACGGTCCAGGGACTCGAATAAAGCCCGGCTTTCAGTCCGAGTGAATGGATTTCATCGACCATCGCCTTGATGTCGGTGAAGCGTTCCGGATCGGGTTGAAGCGAATGGTGCGGGCCGCCGCGCTGCCAGCCTTGCCAGCCGTCGTCCATGTTGACGTAGCTCCAGCCGTGTCGGTCGAGACCGAGTTCGATCAGCTGGTGCGCGGCCCGCAACGCGAGGACCTGCGTCACGCGTTCGCCGAAGCAATTGTAGCTGTTCCAACCCATCGCTGGCGTGAGTCCGATTTCCTCGCCGACCACGATGCGAAAATTCTTCTGGGCGGAACCAAGCTCATTGGTGGCCCGGAACACCATTTTGTATTCGCCGGGCATTTTCAGCGTTCCGGTGATTCGACCGGTGGCCGCGTCGAGGGCGAGTCCGTCGGGCAATCCATCGACGATAAACGTCATCGGCCGATCGCCAGTAGCCGGAATCGAATAGAGCACCGGTGAGCCAGGGCGTACGCCGAATATCGTTGGGCCGTTGATCCGCGGTTTCGGGGAGGCTTTCGGCGTGAGAATATACGGGGCGCTCACCGGCGGCTTCGACGCTGGATCGGTTTTGTTGGGGAACGGAATCGGTGCGGCGGCGAGGCAGGAAACCCCGGAAGCAAAAAAAGCGATGGTGACGAAACGACCGACGTGGGTGGAGGTCTTCATGGGCTCAGGGCTTTTTGACCGGCTCCGGCGAGTCGGACAATTTCGTGTCAGTGACATCTACCAGCATCACCGGTGGTCGTTCGTCCGGGGCGGTGGTGCTGAATTGGACATTGCGTAGCGACAGTCCTTTGACGTGTCGCGCGTACAGCCCGTACGCGGGAACGGCGCGATCGAAGCGGCTGGATTCCGGCCAGCGACCCTTGAGGTTTTCGGGCGTAAGTTCTTCGAGTACGTTGGCCGCATCGGTGGCGGTGCCACCGCCGGCAAACGTCGCCCGGATGTCGCTGAAGGTGATGTCTTCGATCGGATGTCCGGGAAGTCCGGTGATGATAATGGCCGCGTCTTTCCCGCCCGTTTCCGTCTCGACCGTGATTTGGCTGAAAATAAAACCGCGCATGGTTTTCATCGGTGCGAACTCCGGTGGCGCGTCGACGTAGGCGCGGTGTTGGCTGAAAGTCATGAAGACGGGTTTCAGTACGTTCTTCATTACGAGATTCGTGAAGACCATGTTTTGCATCGTCGCGCCTTCGCCCATTTGGATCTTGATTCCTGAATCGCGAATATCGCGGAAAGTGCAATTGGTGACCGTCACATTTTCAAAATCGCCGCGCGACAGCAGACCGATGCGCATGCCGGCCCACCGGCTCGTGAAAGTGCAGTTGGCGACGGCAATGTCGCGGCAGGGCTGATCGGTGAGCGAAGTCTGCAGGCAGATGCAATCGTCGCTGGTATCGAAACTCGAATTGCTCACGCGAACGTTCGTGCAACCGTCGAAGTCCAGGCCGTCTCCGTTGATATTAGCCCGGCTGAAAATCGTGATGCCGTCGATGGCGATGTCCGAGCAGTAACGCCATTCGGTGGTCCATGAGGCCGGACTTTGCAGCATGACGTCGCGCATGCTCAGGCGCCTGCAGCGCAGAAAGCGAATTAACTTTGGGCGGATTCTCTGAGGGTTTCCTTTGGAGAGAAAAAACTTTCCATGGCCGTCGATTACGCCGTGTCCTTCAATGCTGATGTTCTCGGCATCCTTGGCGAAAATCAGGCAGCGATCCAGATGCGGCTCGCCGCGATACATGGTCCGGTCCGTGTCGGTCGTGTAATCGGAGTCGCGCGTGCTGCCGAGAATGGCCGCGCCCGCATCGATGCGGAGACAGACGTTGCTCTTGAGGTAGAGCGTGCCGGTGAGGTAGTGCCCGCCAGCGACCAAAACCGCGCCGCCGCCGTTTGTGTTACAGCGATCAATGGCCGCTTGCAGCGCTGGCGTCGAAAGGGTGACACCGTCGCCGATCGCACCAAATGAACGGACATCATAACTCGCTTCGGGGACGTTCAGGGTGCCCGGAGTTTCGGCGAAACCAATCGTCGCGAACATCACTGACCAAAGCGCGAGAAGACGGCGGACATTTATTGCGATGAGGTTCATTTGAATTGAGTCAGGTGACACGAGATTTGCGACGGCTTGGTGGGACAGTAGCACGGGTCTTCGACCCGTGAGGGCAGGGGATAACAGGTCGAAGACCTGTGCTGACGATGAGGCTGATGGCCGAGAAGCGGCATGCTGGGGCGGGGTCCGAATCGCCTTAAATAATTAATTGAGGATGGTTGCCGCAGGCGATTTGACGGCGGTGGACGATTCCTTCCGCCAATGGGTCGGAGCTCCATCGCGGAGGATAAACGCAGGTTGTTCGTCCGCGATTTTTATGCGTCCGTCGGTTTCGAAATCGATACGCACCATTCCCGGTTTTTCGCGGAACGGGGACGCCTCGTCGTTGCCGAAATACGTGCAATACCAGTTGCCGTCCTTGGCTTGAAAATAATTTCCTCCCGCGCCGCACGGCACGGCTTCCTCCCATTTTGTGTAGGGACCATAAATGTTATCCGCCATCGCGACGCAACTGCTGTAGCGTCCATTGCGACCGGTCTTCCGATCCACGCCGCCGATGAAGAGCGCTCCACCCAGATAGTATTTTCCATCGCGTTTGAACAGCGAAGGACCTTCCGAGCCAACGCCGCTGCGCACGCCAAGCGCGTGGGCCTTGGCCGCGCTCGCGGGATCGAGCGTGATAGGGTGCGGACCGCCGACGAAACCAGTGAGATCATCCTTGAGTTCGTAAATCGTGTCGCCGTGTCCCCAGGTGTAATAGACTTTGCCGTCATCGTCCTCGAAGATCGTGGAATCGATGCCACCGGTGATGCGTGCGTCGGGTTTGAAAACATTTACATAAGGGCCTTCGGGCTGGCCGGTGCTGCTCACGAGAAATCCCGTCCCGTTCACCGTCCCGCCCGCCACGCAGAGCGTCATGACGTAGGTGTGCTTCCTTTTCAGGTAATGAATTTCCGGCGCCCACACAAAGTGCGCGCCTTTTTGCCACGTTGCGTCCTTGGCGAGGCTCCACACCAATCCGAGGTAGTCCCATTTTTTAAAATCCGATGAGCGCCAGAGTTCGATGCCGTCGGTGCGATCCCAAATGTTGTCGCCCGAGGAGCCCGTCATGTAATAAAACCTGTCGTCACCGAGAGTGATGATCGTGTCGCGCAGGTGAAGCTCCCACAATGGTTTGATCGGTGGAAGCAAACCGAGATCAATCACTTCGTCCGACGACGTCTGCTTCGCTTCCCACTCGAGCTGCCACGTGACTTTGGCATGCGGGCCCTTGTAACGAACGCCTTCCTTACCGCTGCGCCAGCCGCCGAGACCGGCGCCTTGAACGGGTTCGCCGGGACCGCTGACACCAGAGAAGGCGTCGGCCGGATTTTTCGCCATCGCTTTGGTTGGAATCGGCGGAGTGGCTTCCGTCGCCTGCAATTCGATTGTGCTCAAAAGCGAAATTAAAGGGAGAACGACAAATCGAAAGGGTGATTTCAACAGGTTGCAGACTCGGATCATTTTGGAGGTGATAAGCGGTACAACACCGCGCTGTGAGCTTTGACGACGGGCTTGAGTTCACCGTTTTTCACCGGGCCAAGATCTTTTTTTTGCCAAAGATCGCGGACGTCGGCGTTTTCGGTGAATCCACAGGCCGAGAGCCGCACGGGAATTTCGGCGTCGGCTTCCGTGGCGTAGGGCGATTGGATGAACACCAGAAATCGCACCGTCGGGCCGGGCCACGGGCCTTCAGGCGGGGGCGCGCCGCCGTCGTCGATTCCCGCGAACGCTTTGAAGCGCGTCGCGCCCTCGGGCAGATCGAACTCGATGATCGATTTCGCGTGCGCTGCAATACCGAAGGCGACCGGTTTGCCATTTACGACGAGCGCTTTTCCGGAGGCGCTTTGTGTGGTCGAAACTGCAGTCTTCGGCCCGCTGCTCGCGCTGGTCCATTTAAGATCCGTGAGCTTCGTAACGCCTTTCACCGTCGTGATGGTGGGTTCGGACCAGACCACATCGTCGCCGCCATTGCCGCCATGTCCGTCGTCAACGACGAGATAAAGTTTTTTGGAGCCATTGAGGCCGACATCGATCTTTATGCCCTTTCCGGGTGAACGACGGGTGATGATGGGGCTTTGATAGCGCGCAAATCGAGGGTCGACGTCGCCTTTGACCGGGCGGGTATTAAACAGCGCGAGGTACTTGTCTGCAGAGCCGGGAACGTCGGCGATCCAGGCGTAGAAGCCGTCGCGACGAAATAATTCGCGGTTGTTGCTACTGGCTTGATCCACGGCGATGACCTCGTCGTTCGTGATCAATGCAAGTGTGGCGTCATCGAGCTTGGTAAGGTCGGCGCCCAGAATCAGCGGCGACCGTGCGATACTCCACAGCGACAACAATGTCACCTGTTCATCGGGCGTGAAACGCGTTTGGTTTTTCCCCATCTGCAACGTTCCGAGCGGGAGCATGTCAGCATCGGGGAAGTGCCCCGGCCCGCGAAAAGGAGTCCAGTCGCGCAAACGATCAAATTGCGCGAAGAGTTGCGGCCACTCGTCCCAGAAATCGCCGCTGATGCGCCACATATTGGCATGAGTGCTGACGTGAACGCCATCGACCACCGGTGTCGGTCCGGGCGAAGTGCTTAAAATAATTTTACGGCCGGTGCGGTCGATCGCGCGACGGATGGCCTCGATTTCGGGCCGGTGGTAGGGCGCGGAGAGATCGTCGACTTTGACGAAGTCGAGGCCCCAAGAAGCGAATAATTCGAAGACGGAGTCATAATACTCCTGCGCGCCGGGTTTCGCCATGTTGACGCCGTACATGTCGGTATTCCATGGGCAGGTGCTCTTGGTGTCGGCGATGTCGGCTGCGGTGTAGGAAGTGCCTTTAATTGGTGTTTTGTTGGCGACCGCCTGACGGGGAATGCCGCGCATGAGATGGAGGCCGAATTTTAACCCGAGGTTGTGGACATAGTCTGCCACTGGCTTGAATCCACGGCTGTCCGATGCTGAGGGAAATTTATTCCTCGCGGGGATGAGCCGGCCAAATGGGTCGATCTCCAGTTTGGCGTCCTTGCGGTAATCAAATCCCGTGGCGTTCGGCTCGTACCATTGGATATCCACCGTAATAATATTGTAACCGAAGCGCGCCAGTTTTTTTGCCATGACGTCCGCGGTCGCCCGGGTTTGAGCCTCGGTGACCGTCGTTGCAAAACAGTCCCAACTGTTCCAGCCCATCGGCGGGGTGGCGGCCCACGTCTGAAAAGCCTGGGTCGATTCCGCCACCGGGGCCGAAAATGCGCGCGAAAATAACAACGTCGAAGTCAGCGCAATCGCGGCGCTCAAGCCAAGGGCGCGATCAAATTTATGCGAGCCGGTGCGTGATGAAAATTGGGATCGTTGCATGGGGTGGAGCAGGGGTTGAACGTATGGATCGAAATTTATCCGTCAGTCCGGGTGTTGGACACTCATTAGAACCGGGGACGATCAAGCTGTTTAATCACGGGCGTCACATGAAACCAGTCGAAATCGGCGACGCCGGTTTTTGTCGCGGAGCCTGGTGCGGTCGCGATCAGCCCGACCTTCGCGCCGATCCAGCGATCGACGGACGCCTTGAAGGGTTGGCCGATCGGAGTAAATGATTGGTTGTCGGAGCTGAACGAAAACTGACCCATCGCGTCGTCGTTTCGTTTCGTCACGGTGACGCGCAAATAGGCCGCGCCTTCCGGTAGCGGCGCGGTTGCGACTTCGTGCTCCTCGCCACCGAGTTTGTCCGCGCCGTCATTGACGATTAGGACGACCTGCTGGCCGGCGGCGTTGTGTCTCAGGCCAAGCAGTGCATAATTGTAGCCGTATATGGTCAGGCCGGCGGTTTCACCGT
>JAYVMJ010000395.1:0-2991 GCA_043759025.1 Verrucomicrobiota bacterium
CAGAAGCTTTGAGGCGATTAGAATATTTAGGCCCTCCGATTCATTCGCCTGTGGCCTGGTGAATTAATGAGTGAACATCAGTGGCTATTAGTGGTTAACCCTCTGGATAAGGAGTGATCCGTGTCATCGGTAAAATAAAACCAACCGATCCATTTAACCACGGATTTCACGGATGGGCACAGATGCAGAACTGACTGTCCCCGGGAACGCCGAGCCCCAGCTCGGCTTCTGTTCACCGGTTCGTGGAGGCAGAATTTTTTAACCACTAATCCACACTAACGACTCACTAATTGATGACTATCTGTGCTCGGTTATTGGTGAGCATTAGTGGCCATTAGTGGTTAAAACCCCTCTGGATCAGAACCTCAGCCCCGGCTTCCCTTGCCCGCCGCACCCTTGGATGATTTGCGTGCACCTTTGCCGGTTGTCCTCTGAACGCCACTTTCCGGTTTGTCTTCAGCGACGATCACCGGATCGGTCCGGAAATCGAGCAGTTCTCCCAAGTCCAGACCGCAGGCCTTGGCTAGTTTCTGCAAAGTCGACAGGCGAATGTCCCGTTTCCGGCCAGCCTCGACCGATTGATAGTATTTGTAGCCAAGCCCAGCCTTTTCGGCGAAGGCCTCCTGACTGAGGCCGAGGCTCTCCCGGAGTTGTTTTACGCGCGCCAGCAGGCGATTCGCCATGTCGTTTGCCACGTCGAAGCATAGCTGGAGCGCGCTTTACCAAACACCCGAGTAAAGGCAGTGAATGCTTTACACCCGACTAACGGTAGTGCGAAGTGGAGATGCCCATGCCCGACCTCCTTATTCCCAGCCGTGGCACCTCCGTTCGCGAGGCGGCTTTTCCGCCGGCGGGGTTGAGCGTCGCGCGCGAAGGTTCACGCAGCATGGCCTTATACCCCGATCCCCAATCGTCGCCTCAACGTCTCCTGTGAAACCGACGACGACGGCCTTGATTTGGAAAACCCTTCCTGGCCGCGCTGGAATTGTTCGAAAACAAAAACCGACCAAGCTGACATGGACCAAGCCACTCACAACAAGATCGTCTCCTTCATCTGGGGCATTGCCGACGATGTGCTCCGCGATCTCTTCAAGCGCGGTAAATATCCTGACGTCATTTTGCCGATGTGTGCTCTTCGCCGGCTTGACGCCGTGCTGGAGCCGACAAAAAAGTCCGTCCTCGAAACCAAGGAGATGCTCGACAAGGCCGGCATCACCGAACAGCGCGCTGCCCTTTGCTCCGCCGCCACCCAAGCGTTCTACAATACTTCCAAGTTCACGCTCCGCGACCTGAAATCCCGCGCCAGCCAGCAGCAGCTCCTCGCCGACTTTACCGCCTACCTCGACGGCTTCTCCCCCAACGTTCAGGACATCCTCGAGAACTTCAAATTCCGCAACCAGCTCTCAACGCTTTCAAAGTCCGACTCCCTCGGCACGCTCATCGCGAAGTTCCTCGATCCCGAGATCAACCTCAGCCCGCAGCCCGTCCTCCATGGCGACCGCTCGGTCAAACATCCTGGCATGGACAATCACTCCATGGGCACGGTGTTCGAGGAGCTGGTCCGCAAATTCAACGAGGATAACAACGAAGAGGCCGGCGAACACTGGACGCCCCGCGATGCCGTCCGGCTGATGGCCAGCCTCATCTTCCTGCCCATCGCGGACGCCATCCAGTCCGGTTCCTACCTGCTCTACGACGGAGCCCTCGGCACTGGCGGCATGCTCACCGTCGCGGAGGAAAGGCTGCGCAGCCTCGCCGCCGCCCGCGGCAAACAGGTGACCACCCACCTCTACGGCCAGGAAATCAATCCTGAGACCTACGCCATCTGCAAAACTGACATGATTCTCAAGGGCGAGGGCGACACCGCCGACCACGTCGTCGGCGGGGCCGAGTGGTCCACCCTTTCGCATGACGCCTTCCCCGCGATGGAGTTCGACTTTATGATGTCGAACCCGCCCTACGGCAAGAGTTGGAAGAAGGATCTGGAGGCGATGGGCGGCAAAGATGCCATGCGCGATCCGCGCTTCAAGGTCATGCACCGTGGCGAGGAACTTTCACTCGTCACCCGCTCCAGTGACGGGCAGTTGCTCTTCCTCGCCAACATGGCGGCGAAGATGAATCACACCACCGCCCTCGGCAGCCGCATCGCCGAAGTGCACAACGGCTCGTCGCTCTTCACCGGCGACGCCGGGCAGGGCGAGAGCAACACCCGCCGCTGGATCATCGAGAACGACTGGCTCGACGCCATCGTCGCCCTGCCGCTAAATCTTTTCTACAACACCGGCATCGCCACCTACATTTGGGTGCTCTGCAACCGCAAGCCCGCGCACCGCCGGGGCCAGGTGCAGCTCATCGACGCCTCCGCGTGGTACAAGCCGCTCCGCAAAAATCTCGGCAAGAAAAACTGCGAACTCTCTGAGGACGACCAGCGCCGGATTTGCGATACCTACCTCGCTTTCAAGGAAACCCCGCAGTCGAAGATTTTTCCTAACGCCGCCTTTGGCTACTGGAAAGTCAGCGTCGAGCGCCCGCTCCGTCTCCACAGCCAGCTTACCCTCAAGGCCGTCGAGGCTCTGCGCTTCGCCTCAGGCGACGAGGCTTTGCGCAGCGAGTTCTACGACCAGCTTGGCGAACCGCTCTTCGCCGATTTCGCCAGCGTGCAGACCCAACTCGAAAAGCTCGTCACCGACTGGGGCGCGGGCGACGACGAGGAGGAAACTGAGGATGGCGGCACGTCGGGGAAGAAAGGCCTGCCCGAGAAGAAAAAGAAAAAGCTCCTCGATGCGAAGACCTGGGAGCGCGACGGCAAGCTCGTGGAGACCGCCACCGCCCTGCGCCGCGAACTCGGCGACAAATTATTCGAGGATCACAACGTCTTCCGCGAGCGCGTGGCCACCGCGCTCGATAAGTTGAAGATCAAGCTCGGCGGATCGGATTTGAAAACCATTTTGCGCGCCGTGAGCTGGCGGGTGGAGACCGCTCCGCCCGTCA
>JAYVMJ010000396.1:0-6648 GCA_043759025.1 Verrucomicrobiota bacterium
ACAGCGCCCAACTACCGCTCATACCCGCACCTGCTATTCAGTCTACTCACTACCCGCTACTCGCTACTTTCCCCCGTCATGAACAGCCTCCCCTTTGCCTGCCGACAACTGGCCAGAACACCCGGCCTCACCCTGGTCATCGTTCTGTCGCTGGCCGTCGGCATCGGCGCGAATACGATCATTTTCAGCTGGCTGAAATCCGCCTTCTTCAACCCGCTCCCGGGCGTCCATGCTCCGGTCTTCCTGCTCGAAACCAAGGACGATACCGGCAACTACAGCTCCATTTCCTGGCTGGAATATCGTGAACTACGCGGACTCCTGCCCTCCTTCGCTGCCATCGCAGCTCAGCGCCAGCGGTCGCTTAATCTTGGCGATTCGGAGCGCGGCGAAAGAGTGTTTGCCGAACTGGTGTCGGATAATTTTTTCCCGGTGCTCGGAGTGACTCCGCGACTGGGACGCTTCTTTCGCGCCGACGAAGCGACCAAGGCTGGCTCTGCGCCCGTGATCGTGATCGGGCATGATTTCTGGTCACAACATTTCAAGAGCGCATCCGATGTCATCGGCAGGGAACTCAAACTCAACGGCACCCCATTCACCGTGATCGGCGTCGCTCCAGCCAGTTTTCACGGCGGCTATAACAATCTGGCGTTCGATGTGTTCCTGCCGCTCACGATGGCCGATGCCGTAATTCCAGCGACCTCCGAACTGACGCAGCGCGACAACCGTCCGTACACGATGCTCGCGCAACTCAAGCCCGACACGACGCTCACCCAGGCCTGCGGCGAACTCGCCGCCGCCGCGCGCCATTTCAGCGCCGCCTATCCTAAGCTCGACCGCGGCCTCGCCTACGAATTGCTGCCCTTGTGGCGGTCGCCCCGGGGCGGGGCTTCCTTGGTCATTTCGCTCGCGACGCTTCAGTTTTTTGCCGGACTGATCCTCGTCGTCGTTTGCGCCAACACCGCGACGCTCTTGCTCGCGCGCGCCAGCGTTCGCCAACGCGAAATCGGTATCCGCCTGGCGATCGGGGCCGGACCAGCGCGGATTATTTTTCAACTTCTACTGGAGAGTGTGTGCCTCGCGCTGCTCGGCGCAGGAGCCGGCCTCATCCTCGCCTTGTGGGGCGTGGACGCGCTCGCGTCGATCCCATTGCCGGGCAACCTTCCGCTCCACTTTGCACCTGAATTGGATTGGGCGAGCATCGCCTTCGCCAGCGCGCTCGCGAGCACGTGTGGCATTCTGTTTGGCCTCGCACCCGCACTCCAGCTCGCGCGCGGCGACATCATTCAATCGCTCCGCCGCGGCTCCGGCAGTATCGCCGGCCGGAGCTGGCTGCGCGACCTGCTCATCGGCCTAGAGGTCGGTGTAGCGCTCGTCGTCATCGTGCTCGCCGCGCTGTTTCTTAAAAGTTTTCACAACGCCCGCCGCGTGCATCCGGGCTTCGATTCCGCCCGCGTGATGCTGGTCAGTCTCGATCTCGGTGGCCGTGGCTATACGGGGGCTACCGGCGGGGTGTTACTGGACGAACTGCTCCAACGGCTTGCCGCGTTGCCCGGAGTGGAAAATGCCGCCGCGGCAAATTACGTCCCGCTTGATCTCCGCGGCACTTCGACCGGCGTGATTTCAATCCCGGGGAAGGAGTTTAATCCGAATCGAAAAATCATCTATTATTCTATCACTCCGAGCTATTTTGCGACGCTCGGCCTTCCCCTCGTCAGTGGCACCGACCTTTCGCCACGTGCGCGCGCCGATCTGCCTCTCGATGCGGTGATCGGCGATGAAATGGCCCGACGGTACTGGCCGGACGAAAACCCCATCGGCCATCGTTTCGAGATCGACGGTGCGACGTATCTCGTCGCCGGCGTGGCGCGTACTCCCACGTTGGAAAAGATCAATGAATCACCGCAGCCGGTAGCGTGGGTCTCGATGCGCACCCAATTTGTTTCCGTACCCCACCTTTACGTTCGCTCAAAACAGGGCGATCCGCGCGCGCTGTTGCCAGCAATTCGTGAAACGGTCCATCAGCTCGACCCGGAGATTGCCGTGCTCGACCCACGCACTCTTGCGCAGCACGTGGAAAATAATCTTTTCGGTCAAAGAGTGCCCGCGCAGATGCTCGCCATCCTCGGGCCACTCGCACTGTTGCTTGCGGTCACGGGTCTTTACTCGGTGCTCGCTTATGCGGTCGCCCAGCGCACCCGCGAAATCGGCGTGCGCCTCGCCTTGGGGGCCACACCCGCCTCGGTGGTTCGCCTGATGATGTGGAGTAACTTTCGGATCGTACTGGTGAGCGCGGCGATTGGCTGGGCCGTCTCACTCGGCGCGGGTTGGTATGTGCGCGGCCATCTGGTCAACGTGCCCTTGGGCGATCCACTGATTTATGCCGGCACACCGGCGTTGTTGTTCGCCCTCGCCGCCTTCGCCTGCTGGCTCCCCGCCCGTCGCGTTACGAAAGTCGATCCGATGGTCGCGCTGAGGGCCGAGTAAAAATCCTTCTTGTTCCTCGTCTTCTTTTTCGGTCCCGCCGCGCTAATTTTTTCGCCCAGATCCAAGAGAACGAAAACGATTACGAGAAAAGGAACGAAACAGGTTTCCACTCTCTCAACCCTCACCTTTCAAACCCATGCACGATCTCCGCTTTGCCCTTCGCCAGCTCGTGAAAGCACCGGGCTTCACCGCCATCGCAGTGCTGACCCTCGCCTTGGGCATCGGACTGAACACCTCGATGTTCAGTCTAATGAACCTGTTGATTCTGCAACCTCTCCCTTATGCCGACAAGGATCACCTCGTCCGTATCCATCGCACGACGCAGCAATCGTCGGTCGCGACCCATGCCGCCGCCGATTATCTCGACCTCGCGCATGGGTCCCACGACTTCGCTGATATCGCCGTCCACCGCTGGGCCGGCTTGTCCATCGCGCCAACCGGCCGCCCGCCGTTTACGCTCAACGCCCTCCGCGTCTCCCTGAATTTTTTCCCCATCCTCGGCATGCAACCCGAACTGGGTCGCACTTTTGCCGTCGATGAAGACCGGTCCGGCCATCACGTCCTGATCCTCAGTCACGGCATCTGGCAAAAACAATTCGGCGGAGATCCCTCGATCATCGGTCGGACGGTCCGCATCGACGGTCAATCGACTACGATCATCGGCGTCATGCCCGAGGCATTCACCTCGGTCTTCGTTTGGGGACCCGGCGAGGCCTTCGTTCCGCTCAATCTCACCGATGCGGAGAAACGCGAACGCAATGACTCCTCCCTGCAAATCGTCGCACGTTATCGCTCTGGCATTTCGCTCGAGCAACTCAACGCCCGCCTCGCCACCTTTGCCCAACAGCTTGCTCCGCTCCGTCCGTCGGATCACCAGCACGATGGACTGCAGGCGGTCACCCTTCAATCGACTGCGAGCAATCCCGTCACCCGTGGCGTTTCCTGGCTGCTCGTCGGACTCGCCGGTTCTGTCCTGCTGATCGCATGCGCCAATCTGGCTAACCTCCAGCTCGCACGCGCGATTGCCCGCATGCATGAAATTGCGATTCGTTCCGCCCTCGGAGCTTCCCGTGTCCGACTGCTGCGCCCGCTCGTCGCTGAGAGTCTGCTTCTTTCACTCACTGGCGGAAGTCTTGGCGTGCTCGCCGCCAGCTGGGCAAACGCCTGGATTTCAAGCCGTCTCTCAAGCCACGGCATCGTCGCGCTCGCCCTCGTCATCGACTGGCGCGTGCTCGCCTTCACTCTCGCCGTCTCCGCCGCGACCGGTGTCACCTTCGGCCTCGTGCCCGCGTGGTTAATGTCGCGCCTTCGGATCGATGACGCCCTCAAGAGTGGCGGCCGCGGTCACACGGGCGACCGCGCCCAACACCGCTTACGCCACAGTCTGATCATCGTCCAGTTCGCGCTCTCGCTCGTCCTTCTCTCCGCCGGCGGTATCTTTCTGCGCGGGCTCGACCGCATGCTCTCGCGAGATCTCGGTTGGGACCGCCACTCAATGCTGCAAGGCACGCTCAATCTGCCTCCGGCAAAATACGCCGACGCCACTCGGACTTATGCGTTCTACACGCGACTTCAGGAACGCCTCGCCGCTCTGCCCGGGGTCGAAAACGTCGCCATCGCCTGGACGCTGCCGATCTTCCAGTTCGTCAATCAGCGCAATTGCATCGTCGAAGGGCATTCCCCACCGCTGCGCGGCACCGAACCGCTTGTCTACGTCAACGCCGTCACTCCCTCCTTTCTGCCGACCTTGAAAATCCGTCTGCTTGCCGGCCGTAATTTCACCGACGCCGACAAGCCCACGTCGCCGCCGGTCACCATCATCAATGAGACGATGGCCCACGCGCTCTTTCCTCACGAAAACCCCGTCGGCCGGCGTATCGCCGATCCCAATCTTCCGCAGCGGATCTGGGCCGAGATTGTCGGGGTTATCCCCGACCAGCGCTTTGCCATTGCCGCCGTCACGCCCGTGACACGTTTCCAAGTGCTGCGACCGCTTGCCCAGGAAACCTGGAACCAGGTCAACGTTTCCCTGCGCGCCTCCGCCGCTGACACCCTCGCCGAGCCCATGCGCCGTGCCCTCGCCGAAATCGATCCCGACCTCGCGGTGCGAGAACTCACCACGGTCGATGAACTGATCGAAACCAGTGCAACCTTCCTCAGCCTGATGGATCACCTTCTCATCACATTCGCCGTGCTCGGACTGTTTCTCTCCGCTCTCGGTCTCTACGGAGTAATCCTGCATATGGTCACACTGCGCACCCGCGAAATCGGCGTGCGGGTCGCCCTCGGCGCTCAGGCCCGCAATGTCATCTGGCTCATTGTGCGCACCGGCCTGCGGCTCACACTCACGGGTACCGCGCTCGGACTCGTCGCGACCTTCGGATTCGTACATCTCCTCACTACTCTGACCCCGGAGCTTCCTTTTCGGGATCCGCTCGCCATCGCAACCGTGACGCTTCTGCTCCTGGCCGTCGCACTTCTCTCCTGCTACCTCCCCGCGCGCCGCGCCACGAAAGTCGATCCCACGGTCGCACTGCGGGCAGAGTAAAACACTGTTTTGAAATCCTAAATCCAAACACTAAAATTTAACCGCCATGCTCTCTGACCTGCGCTTCGCTTTTCGACAGCTCGCCAAATCCCCCGGCTTCACGGTCATCGCCGTGCTCACCCTGGCGCTTGGCATCGGTGCCAATACGGCAATCTTTAGCACGCTCAACGCCGCGCTCCTTCGTCCCCTGCCGTATCCGCAGGCCGACCGGCTCGTGCAGGTGTTTGAGACCAGGGACGACGGCGGACAAAACAGCAATGCCGGCGGCGCCTTCCTCGACTGGCGCGAACATCAAACCCAATTCGACAGTCTCGCGCTTGCCGCCCGGGCCCGGCTTAACCTGCGGGGCGACAAGTCACCCCTGCGCCTCGAAGGCATGGAGGTGTCACACGATTTTTTCCGGGTTTTTGGCGTCCGTCCGCTGCTCGGTCGCGACTTTCTTCCGGCGGATGATCAGCCCGGTGGTGACAATAATGTGATTATTCTCACCGAAGAACTGTGGCGCGACAAATTCGGCGCCAATCCCGCGCTCGTGGGCACCACTATCATGATCGACGATGTGCCACGAACGGTGATCGGCATCGTGCCGGCAGGAGCGTGGCTTTATCGCGAGGTGCAGGGTTTTGTTCCCGCAGTCCTGCAACCCAATACCGGGCGGTCCGCCCGCGCTCCGCACTGGGCCAATACTTTCGGTCGCTTGAAACCCGGCGTCACCGTTGAACAGGGCGCCGAGGATCTCCGCAGGGTCAAACAACGATTGCAGTCGCAATATCCGGTTTGGAAAAAGAACTGGAGCGTGGCGGTCCTCTCCCTGCCCAAAATACTCACCGCTGAAACCCGGCCGGCCTTGCTGGTGTTGCTTGGCGCCGTCATTCTTATGCTCGTCATCGCGTGCGCCAACGTGGCCAATCTCCTCCTCGCCCGCGCCAACGACCGGCAGCACGAAATCGCGCTGCGCGCTGTCCTCGGGGCTGGCCGCATCCAACTTACGCGGTTGGTGCTGACTGAGAGCATGCTGCTCGCCGCCTTGGGCGGAGGACTGGGTATTTTGCTTTCTTTCTGGAGCATCGATCTGCTCCGTCAATGGACCGCCGATGTCCTTCCCCGTGCGATGGCTCCAACGATTGACGGACGCGTGCTCGGGTTCGCCGTTATAGTCACGACCATCACGGGCATCGCCTTTGGAGTGGCGCCCGCTTGGCATCTGCTCCGGCCCGACCTCAACCAGACTTTGAAAAACGGCGGGCGGGGCGCGACCGCCGGCGGGCGCAATCGCACCCAAGCCTCGCTAGTTGTGGCGCAAGTCGCGCTGACCGTCGTGCTGCTCTCTGGCGCCGGATTGCTTTTTCGGAGTATGATCAACACGGCCAATGTCAGCCTCGGCTTTGAACCGCAGCACGCCCTCGCCTTTGATCTCTCCCTGCCCGACACCACTTATAAAACCCTGGATCAACGGCTGGCTTTCACCCGCACCGTTCTTGAGCGAATTCGTGCGTTGCCCGGCGTCGAAGCAGCCGGCACGGGCCTGGCCATACCATTCGCCGGCGGCGGATATGGCGAATACATCGGCCGGCCTGTCCAAAACTCAAATTTCACCCTCGGTCGCGTGGATTATA
>JAYVMJ010000397.1:0-2532 GCA_043759025.1 Verrucomicrobiota bacterium
CCCGGCGTGAGTCAATGCGGGCATCGGATCATACCACGCCATTCTCCGTTTTGGCTCCAAGAGCCAGCCCACGCTGGCCCAGCGATAGGCGGGCAGTTCTACCACCGCCCACAACTTAGCCCGCACTGCATTGAGATGGATGTAATGACAGAGCGGGCCCACTCCTCCATCGGGGTCGACGATCAAACTTTTGTAGCGACCTTGGAAAAGATGCCCGCGCTCCTCGCGCAAGCCGTTGAATCGGGCGGCAAACGTGCCCTGCAACCAACTCATTCCCTCCACCAGGTTGGCCTGCGGGGTGGAGATCGCCAGGTGATAGTGGTTCGACATCAGGCACCACGCATGCACCCGCCAGCCGGTCTTGTCGCAAGCTTCCGCCAGACAATCCAGAAAAGCCTGCTTGGTTTTCTCCCCACGAAATATATCCGCCCGGTAATTGCCCCGGTTAAGCACATGATACACCCCACCCTCGGATTCCATTCGGATCGGTCGCGCCATCCCGCCACTTCACCATCCCCGCACCCGCCGTAAACCCCAAACCCCAAGGCCTGACCCTGTATTTTGCTCTCGGGATCAGCATGATGGCGGGGGGCAATCGCAACCGGCCCAAGCCCGGAAAAAATCCACGCAATCAATCGCCGATGAGCAGGGGAGAACATCACCTCATAGACAGGCGACAGAATTAGGAGTGCCTTAACATTACTGACCACACGTGCTTTCCGCCCCAGCTACGGGCGGGACTGAAGACCCTGAATGTGACGGGTTTGTCGGACTCCGGCAAATGCGGGCGGCCTGTGATTCACTGAAAGCCCGGCTTTGAGAAGACCCTCGTTGGTTCCTTACCTGATTTGTCGGGAGGAAATTCGCCAATTTTCCGTCGGGTTATTTTCAGGCCTTGGGCAGATACTCCCGGAAATCCGGCAGCTCTTTCTCCCTTCGGCCGCTGCGATCACGGGTGAAATAAGGATCTTCACGAATCAAGCCCGTACCATCATCATCGTCTTCGTCTTCATCTTCTTCGTCATCGGTTTCGAGACCTTCGATTTCGTAAGTCTCCCCTTCTTCGAAATATTGCGAAACCCGTCGCGGGGTGGGATCGAGCAGCAGCGCGGGATTGGCGAGATCGCCTTTGATCCTGACCTGGACGAAATGGGAAGGGAAATACTGGTCAGTGTAGAGTTTGATGAAATCACTCAGCCACTTGTTGGCCACCCCCTCGCGCTTCGTTAGAAAAACCACGTCGGCGAAATGAATGCAGGCGGCAAACCACGGTTTCAGGATCGGATTTTTTTCCGCAAATTGACAGTCCACCGTCACAAACACACGCGCGAGTTCGGCCCCTTGTTGCTCAAGCCATGGCTTCAAAGCCTCGATCTGATCGATGGGACTGACTCGCGAGTCCGCCAGAAAAAATACCGTGGCGTCCGCGATTCCTTCCATCGACGGCAATTCAGCCGGCGTCCACTCCCAGCGACGCAGTTCTGTTTTTGGCAGGGCGGCAATTTTCTCGTCGATGGGATCAGCCGCTTCACTGGCCGCGAGCAACACCACCGATTTATCCTGCTCGCCCAGGCCGTTCTCAATGAGATCACCCACAATCCCGCGCCGTCCCGAATTGGGCGTTCCAATGATGAAATAGACGGAGGTCATTTGCAGACGAAGATCGTCAAGAGCGTCGGGAATGCAACTGTCCGTCGCAGAATGCTCCGGACGAAATCACTCGCCGACGATAAAAGTTAAAACTTAAACGCCTGGTTCTGCGCGTGGTGCCGCATCCAATGATCGACCAGCACCAGCGCCGCCATCGCCTCAACAATCACCACCGCCCGCGGCACGACGCACGGATCATGACGACCGCGCGCGAGCAGCTCGGTTTCGGCTCCCGTCACGTCGACGGTTTTCTGCGATTGGAGAATGGTGGCCGTGGGTTTGAAGGCGACGCGGAAAACAATTTCCTCCCCGTTGCTGATGCCGCCCTGCACGCCCCCGGAATTGTTGGTCGCGGTTCGGATCCGGCTGGCTTCGCGCAAAAAGGCATCGTTGTGCTGCGAGCCCTTGAGCAAGGTGCCGGCAAAACCGCTGCCGATTTCAAAACCTTTGGTCGCCGGCAAGGACAACATCGCCTTGGCCAAGTCTGCCTCGAGGCGATCGAAAACCGGTTCGCCGAGACCCACGGGGACGTTACGGCAGCGGCATTCAATGATGCCGCCGACCGAATCGCCCGTGCTGCGCGCCTGCTTGATGCGCTCGATCATGCGGGCGGCCGTATTACCGTCCGGACAACGAACTGCCGAAGCCTCAACCTCGGCCAGACTCGGAAAATGGGAAACCGGCGGCGCGATGAGGTCGTGAATTTGCGTCACGTAGGCGCGCACTTCCACGTTACCCGCCAGATGGAGAATTTTCCGCGCGATGGCCCCGGCCGCAACCCGGCCAATCGTCTCGCGCGCGGAGGAACGTCCGCCACCGCGGTGATCGCGGTGTCCGTATTTCGCCTGATAAGTGTAGTCCGCGTGGGAGGGGCGGAATTTC
>JAYVMJ010000398.1:0-3428 GCA_043759025.1 Verrucomicrobiota bacterium
TGCCGTTTTGCGGCCAGACGTCGCCGAAGTCGATCTCATGCACGCTCCAGTTCGCGAAACCGCGGGTCTGTAGCGTATATCTCAGCTCAACGGCGAACAATTCGGCCGGTGCGGGGCCTCCGGAGGGAGGCTGAATTGCCAGGGAAATTGGAACGCGGGAAACATTGGTGCCAGGCCGGTTCCCAATTTTCATATTGAAACGTAAATGCCCGCGCTCGCCTTTGGCGAGAACTGCATTCTGCGGCACGATTTTCGCCTGCGTGCAGCAGGAAGTCGCAACTTGGAGCCGGCTCAATTCCAGCGGCTGGCTGGAATCGTTGATGATCGGGATGGTGAATTCGAGCTGGCGGGCAATATCGATCTCACCCGCATCGCCGGTCAGGCCATCCGGAAACACGAGTTGCAAATCGTCGCAAACAACGCGGACCTCGCGTGAGACGGAGGTTGCGTCCGGTCGTTGGTGACGGCCGTACGAAACAACGATCGCTATCGCGAGTATGCAAACGGGAAGCGAAAACACCAGCAGTCGTTTCATGCGCCACCAACATCCAGTGATTTACTCACGGCGGCCGAATCGCGCCGTCTTGTGATGCGCAAGTGTCGGCCGAAATAGAACACCCCTGCGGCTAGCACCGCCCCGATGGCGACGACTGCCAGCCGACTTCGCCCAATCGAATACTGCCACGGAACCGAGGCGCTGGGCACGAGGACGAAGCCGCTAAACGCCTGCCGGTACGCGCGTTCGCCCGCTTCGTCCAGGACCACTGGGCGGTCACGCAACGGATCCAGAACCGCCAACTCGCTCCCGAGATGGCACACGACGTTGAAGTGTGGACTATCAATCCTCGGAAGGACCACTTTGACGATCGACGGGGAGTCGAGGCGCCTGAAGTCCTCCCATCGCATCTTTATGCCCGTTACGGGGACACCCAGATTGCCCAATACCTTAGTGAGGTCAGCAAAGCTTGTCTCGGTCCCAAGCCCCGCAAACTGCGCGTCCAACGATTTGTATGTCGCGGGCACGCCCAATTGCCGAAGAAATAGGTAACAACTTGCCTTTCCGCAGCTATTCGGTGATTGCGCAGCCACGGGGTCGCTCAAACCAACCAGCCATATCGCACTCATCAATACGACATAGATCATTGAAGTCTCGGCAGACCCAGCGCGCAAGTCTCGGCCGTCACGTTTTCCATTTTCACTGGTTTCGCATTGACCGCCGGTAAAGCAACAGTCCGACCACAATGGCTGCGAGTGCGACGGGGATTACGATGGTTGACGAACGCTGCCAAAATGTCGGCGCAGCCGAGAGCCCGCCCATTGCCAGATCGGGTGTTCCCGGCGTCGACTTTCGGAGCTCGTCCATCTGCGCGGCGAGCTCCTCCACGGTTCGCGAGTCGCGGCTGTCGCCGCCGACGAAATACGAGCGCTTGGCGACTAGATCGGTCACGCGCGTGCCGTTCGGAAACTCAACGTCCATCGCCGTGGGGTCGAGCGGGAGGTTCAGGCGCATAGTTTCGGGAACAACCTTGAATTCCATTTCGGTCATGATCGCGCCGGCGTCCGTCCGATCCTCGCGGGTGCCGCGGTGCGCGACCCAAATGCCGGGCACGATTTCGGCGTATTCGATGTCGGTCGTCGACCAGATCATGCCTCCCGGCTTGAGCGCGGTCTCCGTGCGCACAATCGAGTATCCACGCCGTGGGTCGACCGTCAGTCGCTGCCAATCGGTTTCCGGCGGCACGACCCCTTCGAGAACGTACAGTTCGTCGACCCGTTTGACCGTAAAGTTGCTCAGGTCGGCCCGTTCGGGCCAATAAGGGAAACGCGGGCGCTCAAGCAACCCGAGCCGATAATTCCCGAAGAAACTGTTGAGGCAGGGGCCGTCAGCCAATTCAGCGCCATACGCCGGGCCAACGGACCCTTCGTTGACCCGCTGATTGGCAATCCACGTCAAAGCTCGATAGCATCCGTCGCCATCGATTCCGGCGGTCACCTGTTCTTCTTGACCGTCTTCGTGGTATTCGATGCGATAACGGTTCGGCAGGTCGGCGCGGAACTTCCCCTGCCAGTGAATCACTTTGGGAGGCCTGCCGCCACGTTTGATCAGCCGGTTTTCCGTGACCTCAAACGAAAACTCGATCGTTTTGACGGCGCGGTTGGCGGCAAATATTTGATCAAACACCGCTTGCGTGGGCGATGCCACGGGAGCTTGGCCTGGCCCGGGTTCCAAAGCCGCGAAGTAAAGGGAAATACACCAAACGCTGGAGATGAGCACGTTGGATTCTCCCGTGGCGGCCCACGAAATCGCTATTTAACTTGCAACGCCACGTCGTCGGCATTTTCCTGAATTGAGCCACTTTAATTGCACGAGGGTATGCCCGAGCAATCGTCAAGCGGATCAACATGTGGAACTGCATTCGGAGTGCAAAACCTCCCACCAAGAATTGGGTCTTGGAAACAGACTCCGTTGTCGATCAGGGTGCCGCAGCTCACCATTCCCGGTGTGCATGTTGCAAACAATTCCAAATAACATAAATACACCGACCTGTTGGTTCCGGTGCAATAATAACACGGGCTTAAAATACAGCCGTCGCAGCCGAGATTGTTCACGTAACCCGCGCATTTGCAACCTTCGAGAAAATAGCAGTTGTAAAAGAAGCCGCCAGAGACGCTGGTTAATTCCTTTTCACTCAGCGGCGCCGGGGCGGTTGCGGCCAAGCCGGTCGTCGCGATAAAAATTGAGAGAGCGCAAACGCTGGGCAGAATCCTCCGCACGGAAATTTGCATAATCGAAGGCCTCCTCAAACTGGGCTGAAGGAATGGGACGTAAACGACGACGGCTAAACTGCAGCATGTCGGATTCGCAACGACCGGCGATCTTCGGTCTTTGAAGTGCGATTCCGCGTTTCGTATTCCGCGCAAACCGGATGCTCAACGGAAGAGCCAGCGACATTAATGGGCGGGACAAATGCCAACAAAACCCCATCTCGATTTCTGGCTTTTTTGAAAAGCAACCGTCCGAAAAAGGAACCCGCGATTAGATCAATTTTCAACATCGTAAACGGTTCACGAGAAGCCACCCAATGATAGGCGGGATTTGTTGACGGCAAATGCAAGAAATCTGTACGTTTTCGGAATTATTCCAAAAATAGTTCGCTTTCGTCGATTGGGCCGTCTATAACTTCCGAGGATACTTCGTGGGCTGTCGGACATCAGAACGGCAGGTTGCAATGGCGCTCGATATTGCTGGTCCCCAAAGCTCCGGCTTCGACAGTGAAGAGTCCGTTTGCGCGCTCATCTTGGCCCTCGAACGAGGCGACGAACGGGCGGCCGCCTTGCTCTGGAAGAATTACCATCCGAGGCTACTACGGTATTTTCGCCGCTGGTATGGCGCGAGGGCCCGTCCTATGCGCGACGAGGATGATCTC
>JAYVMJ010000399.1:0-9143 GCA_043759025.1 Verrucomicrobiota bacterium
GTTGGTGAGCTTCACCCGGCTGTTACCGATGACGCTGCCGCCATAGGTGCGCAGCACGCCGGCCTTGGCACGGATCTCGGGAGTGACCGCCATGCTGTCGCCTTTGAGCAGGCCTTTATAGCCGGAGCGATAGCAGATGATTTCCCAATCCGGGCATTGCGCCGTGTAATGGAGAATCAATTGTCCGACGGCGGCGCTGAGGCACGGGGCGAGACCACCGGCGGTGAGGATGGCGACTTTCTTCTTGGTAGGCATGATTGAAAATGGAAATTGCAGCAAGTCCCGCGCCGCGAATCAATCCTGCACACTCAAGCGTCGCCGCTTATTTTTTTGCCGCCTGCATGTGGCGGTGAACAAAGAAATAATAAATTACGCCCAACACCGCGAGCAATCCGACGGCCCAGAGGGTGATGGCGTGGAGATCACCGTTCATCAGGGCCGGATCTTCGCCGGCGGTAACGCCGAGCCAGCAAAGGACGCCGCACCAAAGGCCGGAGCCGAGGATGGTATAAAGTGAGAACCGGCCGAAATTCATTTTCACGATTCCCGCTGGAATGCCGATGAGATGCCGCACCACCGGCAGCAAACGGGAGGCAAAAATCCCGAAGTTACCGTAATGAGCGGCCCAGTTTTCGGCTTTTTCGATTTTCTCGGGTGAGACAAAAAGATGACCCAATACGCGCCGCAGAAACGGCGAGCGAACGCGGCGGTCGCTCCAGGCGGAAAGGGAATGGCTGATACTGATGACGAGCGGCCGGCCTGCCCAGCGCGAGGCCCAGTACATCGCCGTCGCCCCCAGCCAGCAACCGAACGTGCCGGCGATGATGATGCCGGGGAGCGTCATGCCGCCCTTGGTGTAGGCGAGATGGGCGGCAAAGGGGATAATTAACTCACTTGGCAGCGGAAGGAAGGTGCTCTCAATGAACATCAGCAAAATGATGAGCGGATAGCCGCCCGCCTCCAATGAGTGCTGATACCACGCGATGAGCTTCGCCAAGAGGTCGTGCATAAATAAAAAAGGCGGGCGCACTACGCGCCCGCCAAAGGGAAAATAACTGATTAGACGTCCGGCTTTGTCTTGCGCAGGCCTTGGACGCGGTCGCCCGCCTTCCATTGACCGCGCTTTTTGAGGATATCGACGCGTTCAAAACGTTTGAGAACGTTGCGTTTAACGACGAGACCATTGCCGGATTTGAGACTGTTGTGCTGGGACATAAAGAGAGGGATTAGGATGATTTCGGACTTTGGAAGGGTGCGGATGTAGAGTTCGCCATCGCCCATGACAAGTACTTTTCTCCAACGTTTTCGGCGGTCACTTCAATCCACTGTGGAGTCGCATCAGGATGGTGATGGTGAACCCACGAATTGAGGGCGGACGCGTTGCCGGGGAGGTATTTAAACCAGACTCGGAATTCCTCGGAGTCCTGCAGCCGACCTTCCGTGTGGTAGTACGAACGGATGGGGCCGTCGACCTGCGCACAGGCGGCGAGCCGGTGATCCACCGCGCCGCGGGCGAGGCGTTCGGCGTCGGCGCGGAGGGAAGTCGTTGTCCAAGCCACGAACATGGAGCATTTTTCGCATGATTCTGATCACGCGAAAAGCTTAAACGCCGTGCGGATTTCCGTGGAATTAGCCCTTGACGGACTTCGCGTGGGGCGTAGGTCTATCCCTTCCAACTTTTCCGCCTGCAACTATGAGAGACGAATATATCCGCGAAGCCCAGAAAGTGATTCCTGACCCGAACATCCTGATCAATGTGATCTCACGTCGGGTGAAACAACTCCGTCGGGGCAGCCGCCCTCTCGTTGAGTCGTTGGAAAAGCTTAGCCCGGAAGACATCGCTTTGCGCGAAGTCATCGAGGGCAAGATCAGTTACGAATTACACACCGTCTAATTTTCCGGGGAAAATTTCCCGTCTTATCGCGAAGCGAGGCATCTGCCTCGCTTCTTTTGTTTGTCTCCTTGCGGTTCGTTCCGTATCGCTAACTTACGTCCATGGCCGCCAAGTCCCACGATTCCGCCCGTTACACCGAGCTTCGTAATTCGAAGGCTCTGCGGGATTATTTTGTCCACGACAAGTTCGAGGCCGGCATCAAGTTGGTGGGGACCGAGGTGAAATCGATTCGCGCGGGCAAAGCGCAAATCACCGATGCATTCGCGCGGGTCGAAAAAGGCGGGGTGTGGTTATACGGCGCTTTTATCCAGGAATATTCTCATGGCGGTCTTTCCCAACATGCGCCGCGCCGGGTGCGGCAGCTGCTGTTGCACGAGAGCGAGATTCGCAAACTGACAATCGCAGTGGAAACCGGCGGACAAACAATCGTGGCATTGCGGATGTATTTCAAGGACGCGCTGGTGAAGGTCGAGATCGCGACCGCCAGCGGCAAAAAGCAGTTCGACAAGCGGGCGGACGTCAAAAAGCGTGAGCAGCAAATGGAAGCCCGCAAAGCCCTCAAATTTCGCCGATGAAGAAAAAGCTCCCCAGCCAGGTGACCGTGCGCGTGCCCGGCAGTACGTCCAATTGCGGCGCTGGTTTCGATACGCTCGGTCTGGCCCTCACGATTTATAATTCCATCACGCTGACTCGCGGCGATTGGCGCGGGGCGAGGGCGGAGACCGATTCGGAGGTCGCCGGGCTCACCATGGCCGACGATGCGGCGCAGCTTTTTTTCGTACGCTCGGGAGTGGAGGAGTTTGGTTTCACGTTAAAAATTGAAGGCGACGTTCCGATGTCGCGCGGATTGGGCTCAAGCGTTACGTTGCGGGCGGGCGTGGTGGCGGCATTGAACGAATTGTCCGGCGCAAAGCTCACGCGCGACGATCTCTGTTCACTGGTCACGCAACTCGAAGGTCATCCCGACAACGCCACGCCGGCGGTCATCGGCGGATTTTGCGTCGCGCGCTGCCATCCACATACCGGGGAATTGCTGGGCGTGTTGCGCAAACCGATCGGCCGCGATTTGGTTTTCGTCGTTGTGTCGCCGGATCAAGAGCTGGAAACGAAGAAGGCCCGCGGGATTCTGCCCAAGGAACTGCCGTATTTCGACGCCATCAAGAGCGTGAATAGCGCGGCCTACGTGGTCGCGGCCATGTTGTCCGGGGAATACGATCGCCTGCGTGACGCCGTGTGCGATTTTTTGCATGAGCCTTATCGCCTGCCGCTGATCCCTGGTGCGAAAGTGGCGATCGATGCGGGTGTTGCGGCCGGCGCGTTGACCGGTTGGTTGAGCGGGAGTGGTTCGAGTGTCTTATGTGTCGCGCGGCCACCCTTGGCGGCAAAAGTCGGGCGCGCGATGGCCGCGGCGTTCGCGGCGCATAAGTTGCCGTCGACCGTTCACCTGCTTCGGGCTGACAACAAAGGGCTAGTTTTGCGCAAACGGCGCACCTGACCCAATCACTGCCGGCGGCTGAAGGTCAGGCCAGTATTTCACGACGTGTTCAGCGAGCGTTTTCCATTTGAAGGGCTTGCGGACAACGGCTTTTAGTGCGGGAACTTTCGCGAGTTCGCTTTTCGTGAATTTCAACATGTAGGCCGTGATCATCACGGCTGGAATCGCTGGATATTTTTTTTGCACTTCCGCGATGAATTCCAAACCGTTCATCACCGGCATCTGATAATCGGTGATGATCAAACCGACATTGAGGTCGGGAAGCGCCTTCAATGCTTCAATCGGGGTCGTAAATCCACGGACCGGGCAGGCGAGATGCTCGCTCAACAGCTGTTGAAGCAAGTCGATGTACGCTATCTCATCGTCGACCAATACGACGATTTTATCATCAGTGCGTGGTAATACCGGTGACATGAAGGTAAATTTTGCACCCTACGGCAGCTCAGCTACTAATAGGGTAAGTCAGCCGGTCGTAAAGGCGTAAAAATACCCATTTTGTTGCGGTGAAATGGCCCGGTTTTTCCTCCAGCAGTTGACAGCGGCGCTCAGTCGCAACGCATTAGGGATCGAATGATCCATATCGTGTTGTTTCAGCCTCAAATCCCGCAAAACACTGGAAATATTGGGCGGATGTGTGCGGTGACGCGTAGTCGGTTGCACCTCATTCATCCGCTTGGCTTCGAGGTTACCGACAAAAACCTGAAACGTGCGGGGATGGATTATTGGTATTCACTCGATGTTCATCATCACGCGGATTGGGCCGCGTTCAAAGCCAGCCCGTCCGCGCCCAAACGACTCTGGCTGTTCACAACGCATGCGACGCAAACGTTCTGGGCAGTGCGATACGGCGAGGACGATGGATTGGTTTTCGGCAACGAAGGCGCGGGGGCGCCGGACTGGTTGCATGCGGAATTGGGCGATGCGCAACGCGTGAAAATTCCCCACGCCAACGCCGCCCTTCGCTCGCTTAACCTTTCCACTTCCGCCGGCATCGCCGCGTACGAAGCGCTGCGACAAGTGGGTGGGTTGGGAATTTAGGGCGAATCTCGTCGGATAAGATTTTGAACCGCGCGGGCTGATCGGATCGGGGTTTCTCTGACGACGTCTGTGGTTGAATTGGCCGTCGCATTGTCGCAGCGTCGCGGCGTACTATTAAACCGGTACGGCGTTCATGATTTTTTCCTCCCGAATTTCAATCTGGTTGGCGGGCATCGCCGCATTTTCAACTGTCGTCTTCGCCGCGGCGAAGGATTTTTCACCCGCCATCGTTTACGATTTTGGCGGGAAGTTTGATCGATCCTTCAATCAATCCGCATCTGAAGGTGCGGCGCGTTTCACGAAGGAGACCGGCATTCCGGTGCGGGAGTTTGAGATCACCAACGCTGCGCAACGCGAGCAAGTGATGCAGCAAATGGCACGGCGGGGAGCCAGCATCATTGTCGCCATCGGTTTTACCCAAGCGTCAGCGGTTGAACGAGTGGCGAAGCAGTACCCGCAGGTAAAGTTCACACTCGTGGACGGCGTTGTCGACCTGCCGAATGTGCAGTCGATAAACTTTCGCGAGCAGGAATCGTCGTTTCTCTGCGGCATGGCAGCGGCCCTTGCGTCAAAAACCGGCAAGGTGGGATTTGTCGGGGGCATGGACATTCCGTTGATTCGCAAATTCGCGCTCGGGTACGTCGAGGGCGTGAAGTACGTGAATCCCAAGGCGGAGGTATTTGAGAATATGACGGGGTCGACCCCGGCCGCTTGGGGCGATCCGACGAAAGGCGCGGAATTGGCGAAAAGCCAGTTCGGTCGCGGTGCGGACGTGGTTTTCCACGCCGCTGGGGCGACGGGCGTTGGCGTGATGCAGGCCGCCAGGGACGAGGGAAAACTGAGCATAGGTTGTGACAGCAATCAGGATTACCTGCATCCGGGCAGCGTACTGACTTCGGCCGTCAAGCGCGTCGACGTGGCTACCGACAAGGCTTTCATGACTGCAAAAAACGGCACGTGGAGGCCGGGTCAGATTGTCCTCGGACTCGCCGAAGAGGGCGTCGACTATTCCTACGACGAATTTAATCGCGGGATACTTACGCCAGAAATGAAACAGAAAATCGATCAGGCCAAGGCCGATATCATCAGCGGCAAGATCAAGGTTTCAGAGTACAAGGCGCAGTAATTCCCAGCGCAAATCCGCCATGTTTCCTCATTCTGGATATCGCGAAAAAACCAGAATGACCGAAGATGATGGGCGGACGCCGGGCGATACCCGCTCACGGATGGCACGCGATTTTCGATTTCCGGCATGATGGCTGATTCCCAAGCTGAGGTGCGTTCACCCGCGCTTGAATTGCGCTGGATCGACAAGCGCTTTGGCGCCGTGCACGCGAACCGTGCGGTCTCGTTTGCGGTCAAGGCTGGTTCGGTGCACGGATTGATCGGCGAAAATGGCGCGGGGAAATCCACCGCGATGAATATTGTTTATGGATTTCACCGGGCGGACGCGGGCGGAATTTTGGTTAATGGTCGACCGGTACAAATCCATTCACCGCAGGCCGCGATCGCGACGGGAATCGGGATGGTCCACCAACATTTCATGCTCGTGGAGAATTTTACGGTGCTGGAAAACATCGTCCTCGGCGTGGAGGGTGGCGCGATGTTGGCGAAGGGGCTGCGACGGGCGAGAAAGGAGTTGGAGCAACTCGGTCGCGACTACGGACTGGAGGTTCCGCTTGAGGCAGTGACTGAGACGCTGTCGGTGGGACTTCAACAGCGGGTTGAGATTTTGAAGGCGCTGTACCGGGGCGCGGATATTTTAATTCTCGATGAGCCGACCGCCGTGCTTACACCACGGGAAGTGGATCAGTTTTTCCTGATGCTGAGCCGGCTGCGCGATCAGGGGAAAACGGTGCTGTTGGTGACGCACAAGTTGCGCGAGATCATGGCGATCACCGACCGGGTTACCGTTATGCGCCAGGGTGCGGTGGTGGCGGAGGTCGAAACGGGAACCACATCGCCGCGTGAGCTGGCGGAAAAAATGGTCGGCCGCGCGGTGCTTTTGAAGGTTAATAAAAGCCCTGCGCAACCGGGCGACGTATTGCTTTCGGTCAGAAATATCGAAGTGCGCGATCAACACGGCGTGGCGCGACTGAAGAACGCCAGTTTTGACCTTCGCGCGGGAGAGATCGTGGGAGTGGCGGGCGTTGCGGGGAATGGACAGTCGGAATTGTTGGAGGTGCTTTCCGGAATGAGGCAGCCAGTGCGTGGGGAAATTTTATTTGGTGGTTCTGATCTGGTGGCGGAGCGGCTTGATCCGCACGAAAGGCGCAAACTGGGGCTTGCGCATGTGCCCGAAGATCGGCTCAGGGTTGGTGTGGTGCCCGGGTTCAGTGCGCAGGCGAATCTCATCCTTGGCTATCAGGATCGGGCGGATTTTAATCGCGGAGTATTTCTGGATGGTCGATCAATCGCAGCCGACTGTGAGCGAAAAATGCTGGATTATGATGTGCGTCCGCGGCTGCCGGCATTGCGTATTTCGGCTTTTTCCGGGGGTAATCAACAGAAGCTCGTGATCGCGCGCGAAGTGGATTGCGACCCGAAGGTGTTGCTTGTCGGCCAACCCACGCGCGGGGTCGACATCGGGGCGATCGAGTTCATTCACAAGCGTCTGGTGGCGTTGCGCGACGCGGGCAAAGGGTTGTTGCTGGTGTCCGTGGAGCTCGATGAAATCCTCGGGTTGGCCGATCGTATTTTGGTGATGGCAGCGGGCGAAATCGTCGGCGAACTGTCCCGCGAGGAGGCGACGGAGGAGAAAATTGGGCTGCTGATGGCCGGGGTAAAAGGAGCTGGCGCGTGATTTCGTCCGGGAAAAGGTTTTGATGAGCACGACGACCAAACAACTCCCGCATTGGGCCGAACTCGTGCTGCTGCCGCTGTTGGGCTTGCTCGCGGCGCTGCTGATTTCGGCCGGGGTGATTGCGGTGTTGGGCGAGAGTCCGTGGCAGGCCATGAAGTTGCTCGTTGACGGGGCATTTGGCTCGCAGGAATCGATCGGTTATTCCCTGTATTACGCGACGAATTTTATCTTCACCGGGCTCGCAGTGGCCGTAGCGTTTCACGCGGGACTCTTTAATATTGGCGGGGAAGGGCAGGCGTACATTGGCGGCTTGGGTGCGGGGTTGGTTTGTTTATGGTTCGGCAACTGGCCGTTTTGGGCGGTCCTGCCGCTGGCGATAGTTGCCGCCGCGGGTTTCGGTGCGGCGTGGGCTTTTTTGCCCGGATGGCTGCAGGCGAAACGCGGCAGCCACGTCGTGATCACAACGATCATGTTCAACTTCATCGCGTCGTCGCTGATGACCTACCTTTTGGTCAACGTCTTGATCAAGCCCGGCCAGCAGTCGCCGGAGACACGCGAATTCGCCGCGGCCACGTGGATGCCGTTGGCGAATGAGATGCTGGCGAGGATCGGAATCAATTTTGCGCCGACGCCATTGAATCTCGCTTTCATCCTCGCGGTGATCGCATCGGTTTTAGTGTGGCTGTTCCTGTGGCGAACGCGATGGGGTTATGCGTTGCGGGTGGTCGGGCAAAATCCGACCGCTGCACTTTACGCGGGGATATCCCCCTCGGGCATGACCATGTTGGCGATGGTGCTGTCGGGCGCGCTGGCTGGCGGTCTCGGGTTGAACGAACTGATGGGTTCGCAGCACCGCATCCTGATCGATTTCCCGGGCGGCGCTGGATTTGTGGGCATCGCTGTGGCGTTGATGGGACGCAATCATCCGGTGGGGATTTTTCTTTCCGCCGTGTTGTTTGGTGCGCTCTACCAAGGCGGCTCGCAACTGACGTTCGACCTGCCGCACATCAACCGCGATATGGTCGTGGTCATTCAAGGTCTGGTGATTTTATTCTGCGGTGCGTTGGAGAATATGTTTCGTCGACCGCTGACCGCGTTGCTGGGTCGGCGGACTGAACCGCGGAGAGTGGAATCCTGATGGAAACCTACACGCTCATCGTGTTGTTGCTCGCTGCGACCATTCGCGTCGCCACGCCGCTTTTGCTCGCGGCGCTGGCGGGGATGTTCTCCGAGCGCGCCGGCGTCATCGATTTGGCGCTGGAGGGCAAAATGTTGGGTGCGGCATTCGCGGCGGCGGCGGTTTCCGCCGTCACCGGCTCGGCGTGGTTGGGATTGGGAGCGGGGATGGCCACGTCGATTGCGCTGTCGCTGTTGCTGGGCTTGGCCTGCGTAACTTATCGGGGAAATCAGGTCGTGGCCGCGATGGCAGTGAACCTCATGGTCGGTGGCCTCGCGCCCACGCTGGCGCTCGCGTGGTTCAATCTCGGTGGACAGACGCCGCAGCTCGATGCGGCCGGGCAGCGTTTCACGGACATCACGTGGCCGTGGGCAAAAGCGGCGCACGAGAGGCCGTTTCCGGGATTGCTCTACTCGGAATTGTTGAGCGGCCACAATGCGGTGGTTTATTTGGCGGCACTCTTGGTGCCATCTGCCACATGGGTTCTTTATCGCACCCGGTTTGGGCTGCGACTTCGAGCGGTGGGCGAAAACCCGCAGGCGGTGGATACGGCTGGGATTTCAGTGATCGTCCTGCGCTATCGGGCAATGATCATTTCGGGGGCGTTGTGCGGGGTTGCAGGGACGTATCTTTCCGTCGCCGCGAGTTCTGGGTTTGTCCGGGACATGACGGCCGGCAAAGGTTACTTGGCGCTGGCTGCATTGATTTTTGGCAAATGGCGGCCCTATCCGACGCT